>JAGDBX010000048.1 GCA_018110935.1 Oscillospiraceae bacterium | reverse complement strand
TCACGGTGCCGTCCGCCGCTTCGTCCCGGCTGGTGACGGCAAAATCATGCCGCTCCAGTTCTCCCGCATAGAAGAAAGGGCCGATCAGCTATGAAGCGGAGGGATCGCCGGCGGCATCGTACGGATTTCTCCAGTTCTCCTTCATCCATGCGCCGTCGTTCATGCTGTAGGAATCCGCACCGATAAACAGATATTCTCCGTCCTGCACGCCGAATGCCGGCGTATCCTGATACAGTCTGCTCGGAACACGCTCTGTTTTGAGATGCAGACTGCTGCCGCTGACCTCGATCAGGCATCTGCCAATCTGTTCATTCTGCTCATAAATATCCGATGACATAGTGAAACGGCGCTTCTGCAGCTTGTCCAGAAGCGCGTCCGTGAACGGCGTTTCGTCATTTCCGAATTCCTGCGCCGTGCCGGATGCCGTCAGCGTCAGGGCATTATCCGCAGAAACGGTCGTTTCCGCTGCCGATGATGTCTCCGCCGTACCCGCGTCGCCCGCAGAGGATGTGCCCTTTCCGCAGCCGGCTGACAGCAGGCAGAGCAGCACAGCAAAAGCTGCGGCCGGCAGTCGTTTTTTCATGTCTCTTCACGTTCCTTTCGTGATCCATTATGATAGTGCGCCTTATTATAGCATAAATCGCGGGAAATGTCAATTTCCGGAGCCCCCGGAACCGCCCTTTCAGCGCAGGTTTCATAAAAGCTTCAGAATCAGCGGATCTCAATGAACGGAAACTCGATCAGACCGCTTTCGTCAGTCTTCACCGTCTGCAGCCTGTCCGTTTCAGTCTGCTCCTTTTTCTCAGTGCCGGAAGCGGCTGTTCCGGTCTGCGCAGAGCCGTTTCCGGACTGCTCCGCGGCCGCTTTCGTGCCGGTATCCGCCGTTTCCGCGTCCGTACGCTGCTGCGTGCCCGTGCCGCCGGATGCCGTGCTGTCCGGCGTGCCTGATTCCGTTCCGCTCTCCGCTTCCGTCGTCACTGCGGTTGAGGCCGTTTCCGGCGCAGGGCTGCTGTCTTCCGGCGCAGAGCAGCGGACGGCAAGCAGTCCGGCAGCCGCGATCATTCCGCAGGCGATCCGTTTCAACATGATCATGATACTCACTCCGTTTTCAACAGTTTTGATCTGTTCCTATTATACCATAATATATGCTAAAATTCAATGGGTACGGCAGATTCCGGCGTTCGCGCCGCCGCGCCGGAGAAAGGCTGTGGATTCTGTTATATTCTGTTGAGAAAACTGTTGAAATCGGCCGCGGTTTTTGGACAATCTGTGCAGAAAAACGCTGTCTTTGTCTTGACAAACCGCCGCCCGTATGCTATAATAAAACCAATCAACGAACGCGGCGGACCGATCTCCGCCCGTCAGACCAAAGGAGGGCTCTGTTATGGGACTGTTTTCTAATTTGCTCGGCGGCAAAAAGCCGGACAGCCCGCTGCTCGACAAACTGCTCGATGTGCTCGACAAAACCGCGGAACAGGCACAGCAGAACGCGTCTGCCGGAGAACCGGAGACGGCACAGCCCGCAGAACCGACTGCGGAAGCCGCACCGGCACAGAACCTGTCCGGTCTGCCGTGGGGCGGCGATGTTCCGCCGGCGGAAGAGAATTCCTTTACCTTCCGCGGCACTTATCTGGAATACTTTGAGTATGTTTTCCGCGCCGAATTCCCCGAATACACGCTGGATATCGAACAGTACAACAACGGGAAGCGCGCTGTCATCCGCTTCATGAAGGACGGCAGCTGTGCACTGGTCACCGAGCTGCTCAACGATTCCGCGAGCGTGTTCAAGCTGCGCCGAGATACCCTGCGCGCAGGCATCCCGTATCTGCGGTATTACTACGGTCACGAGGGCTGGTGGAACACCCGCTCCTATGTGACAGAGCGCACCCGCGCGGCGCTGAATCGCTGATTCAGAATGTGCGGCCATCCATAATGTCAAAAACAGAAAGAGAACGCTTATGCGCCTGCGGCGGATCAGGCACGGGCTTTTTATGCGCTTCGCAGGCAGTCTGCCCGTGTACGGTCTGGTACTTCCCGGGATTTCCCGGGATTTAACGCCTTCTCTTTCTGTTTTTGTGCAGGCAGAACTTCAAAAAGGGAGACGGGCTCATGAATACGCTCTGTATGATCATAAGGGAAGTCGTCAAACCGAATTTCATGAATATCCGGACATCCATTCAGACCTATGACCGCGACGAGATCTGCTGCGGCGCCCCCTGCTGGCGCTGGGCATATCACGCGCTGCACTCCGCCGACAAATGGTTCATCAACCCGAATGTCTATGAGGAGCCGGACTTCCACGAAGCCGGTATGGACAATCCGGACAACCCGACTTCGGTTGTGCTGACGGATGCGCAGCTTCTGAGCTATCTTGACGCGGTCAAACAGAAGACTCTTGACTACCTGGACACGCTGACAGACGAAATGCTGTACGAAAAGCCCGAAAACTGCCGGATGACGCGCATGGAGCTCGTGCTGCGCCAGTTCCGCCACATCTCGTTCCACACCGGAATGCTGAACGGTCAGACCGCGCTGGCAACCGGAAAATTCCCGATGTGGGTCTCGCAGGCAGACCAGTATGTCGATGACGGCATCCTGTTCGGGCGCTATCGCAAGGGTCAGACCAAGATCTGAAGTAAAGGAACAAACCGATATGTCCATGCTGGAACAGCTGACCGACCCGGAAGTCTGGGAACGGTTTTATGAATATAAAGCCTCGCTCGCAGTTCCGGGGGCATTTCTGCCGGAACTGCGGCATTTTATAGACGAAAAAGGCTGGGAGCCGGTCTGTGCGCACATAGCCGCAGGCGAAGCGTTCCCGCTGCCGTCAAAGACAATCATCAGCAAGCTGCACACGCAGAAGAAGCGCATCGTCTACACCTATCCTGCCGCCGAAAACACCGTGCTGAAGCTTCTGACCTATCTGATGCTGCGAAAATATGACAGTCTCTTCAGCCCGAATCTCTATTCCTTCCGCCCCGCACGCACCGCAAAGGACGCGATCCGGCGGCTGACGGGCACACAGGGTATCCGGCAGATGTTCGCCTACAAGGTCGATATCAGCAATTATTTCAACTCCGTCCCCGTAGAGCGTCTGCTGCCGATGCTGGAAGCCGTGATGCCGGACGATCCGGCGCTGTTTTCGTTTCTGGCAGGGCTGCTGACCGCGGAGGATGTTCTGGACCGCGGGCGCGTCATCACGGAGGAAAAGGGCATCATGGCCGGCACGCCGCAGTCTTCGTTTTACGCGAATCTCTATCTGCGCGAGCTGGACGCGCTGTTCTGCGCGCGCGGCATCCCCTATGCGCGCTATTCCGATGATATCATCCTGTTTGCGCCGACGCGCGGAGAAACGGAGCGGTACGCGGCAGAGGTCAGAACGGCGCTCAGCGCGGCCGGCCTCAGCGTCAACCCTTCAAAGGAGTGCTGTTCCGCGCCGGAGGACGGCTGGAGCTTTCTCGGCTTTTACTACCGCGGCGGCGTCATTGACATCGCGCCGGCATCAGTGACAAAGATCAAGCACAAGATGCGCCGCAAGGCGCGGGCGCTTGCACGCTGGAAAGCGCGCGGTCATTATTCGGGAGAACAGGCCGCGTCAGCGTTTATCCGCATCTTCAACCGCAAGCTGCTGGAGCACCCGGAGGGCGGCGATCTTTCCTGGAGCTGCTGGTTTTTCCCGGTCATCACGACGGCAGAGAGCCTGCGGATCATCGACCGCTACGCGCAGGAATGTCTGCGCTGGCTGATCAGCGGCAAACGCACAAAGGCAAGGTTCGATGTGCGGTATGACGATCTGAAGCACCTCGGCTACGAGAGCCTTGTGCACCATTATTACGCTTATTCGCCGGAAGCTCCGGCAGAACAGTAACGGCGCATCCCGCCGAAAGGAAGAACATGATTCATGAAACTTGATTTTGAATGTGCCGCAATGGAAGCGGTGCTCTTTGCAGCGGGAGAACCGCTCGAAACGGCGCGTCTGGCCGAAGTACTGGAAACAGACCGGAAAACCGTGCAGGAGACCGCGGAGCGTCTTGCCGCGTTTCTGACAGAATCCGGCAGCGCACTGCAGCTGCTGACGCTCGGTGACTGCTATCAGCTCTCTACCGCGGCGGTTCACGCCGAAACGGTCCGCAGGGCACTGGAGGTCAAGCGGAATACGCCGCTCTCAAATGCCGCAATGGAGGTTCTGACCATCATTGCGTACAATCAGCCTGTCACAAAAGGATTTGTCGAGCGCGTCCGCGGCGTGGACAGCAGCTCTGTCGTCAATACGCTGACAGAGCGCGGACTGCTGGAGGAGGCCGGACGCATCGAAGTGCCGGGCAGACCGGTCACATACCGGACGACCGCGCAGTTTCTGCGCTGCTTCGGACTTTCTTCGCTGGATGATCTCCCGCAGCTGCCGTCAAACGCCGAGACCGATCCCTTCACGGTGCAGTCCGCGGAGGACGAGCTGACACCGGAGGACAGCGACGAGACGCCGCCCGAAGAGAATCTGGAAACCATCGAGCAGGAGGACAGCGCAGAGCCCGCTCCGGCAGAGGAATGACTGCTTTTCGGTTTTGACAAGGCCCCCTTTCGGAATCGTGTCCTTTTTGAAAAAGGAAACATCTATAAGCCGGAAGACGGAACGATTCTGCATTGTCTGTGCAGAAAAATATAACCGGCAAATTCTGATTTACCGCGGGAACACTTTATCTGAAACGAGAGTTTGAAAAAGGAGAATGCCGCATGAAACACAGCCTGTCTGCCGCGCTCCTTCCGCTGCTGATGCTGACCGGCTGCAGCGCCGGCGCAGAACAGGAGCAGCCGACACGCACCGCAGAGCTTTTTGCAATGGATACCTATATGACGCTCAAGGCCAGCGGCGCTTCCGCGGAGGAGGCACTGGACAAGGCCTGCGAGCGGATCCGGGCGCTGGAAGCACAGTTTTCGCCCGGCTCTGAAACCAGTGATCTGAGCCGCATCAACCATTCCGGCGGACTGCCCGTTCCGGTCGGACGCGACACCTCCGTCGCAGTCGGGACGGCTCTGGCCGTCGGCGCAGACACCGGCTACGCGCTCAATATCGCGCTGTATCCGCTGTCATGCGCATGGGGCTTTCCGACTGACACCTATCAGATCCCGAAAGAGGATACGCTGAAAGAACTGCTCACGCACACCGACTGCTCCAAAATCATTCTGGATGACAGTGTCGTGATCGTTCCGCCGACATACGAGCTCGATCTCGGCGCCGTCGCAAAGGGCTACACAGGCGATCAGGTGATGAAGCTCTTTCGGGATTCCGGTATTGAATCGGGTATTGTCAATCTCGGCGGAAATGTGCAGGCGCTCGGAAACCGCCCCGACGGCAGTCAATGGAGTGTCGGCATCACCGATCCGGCCGCGCCGGACAGCGTGCTCGGCACAGTCGATATCACAAACTGCTCTGTGATCACCTCAGGCAGTTATGAGCGGTATTTTGAAGGAGAAGACGGCAAACGGTACTGGCATATCCTCGATCCCGCGGACGGATGCCCCGCCGACAACGGCCTTACATCTGTCACGGTCATCGGCGACAACGGCGCACGCTGTGACGCGCTTTCGACCGCGCTGTTTGTCATGGGGACGGAAAAAGCAGCGGCATACTGGAAGAAGGAACAGAGCTTCGACATGATTCTTGTCACAGACGACGGCAGGATTCTGGTCACAGACGGCATCGCGTCCGACTTTCATCCCGCAGACGGAAAAACCGCGGAGACACTCAGTCATGACGGTTAAAGCGAAACGAATAACCGCAGCAGCAGCCGCGGGAACCGTTTTTGCCGTGTCGGTCGTGCTGACCGCTCTGATGCTGCGCCGCTCTCCCGGGCAGCTCGTTGAGATCGTACAAGACGGCACAGTGATCCGGACAGTCGATCTGGCAAACGCACCCGACGAGACCTTCCGCATCAAGAGCGCTGACGGGGGATCCTATAACATCATCTGCATCAGGGACGGAACGATCTGTGTCAGTGAGGCAGGCTGCCCTGACAAAATCTGTGTCCGAAGCGGAAAGCTGCGGTCTGAATCACTGCCCGTTGTCTGTCTGCCGAACCGTCTTGTCATCCGCTTTGCGGAGGGAGAAGCCTCATGAATACGCGCCGCATCGTCACGCTCGCGATGCTGACCGGAATCGCCCTCATCATCTTCATTCTGGAGCTCCGTATTCCGAATCCCGTTCCGGTTCCAGGCGTGAAGCTCGGGCTCGCCAATATCATTACGGTCTATGCGGTGTTCCGCTTTACGCCAAAGGAAACTGCCCTGATCGTGACCGCAAGACTGCTGCTCGGCTCGTTTTTTTCAGGCAATCCGTCAGCGCTGCTTTACAGCGCAGCCGGTGCGTTCTGCTGCCTGACCGGCATGATCGCCCTGCGGGGGATCCTGAACGGAAACTGTATCTGGCTCTGCAGCGTCATCGGCGCAATGCTGCATAATCTCGGGCAGATTGCCGCCGCGTGCGCCGTCATGCGATCATGCGCCGTGCTCGCCTATCTGCCGCTGCTGCTCGCAGCCGGCGCTGTCGCAGGCCTGTTTACCGGCATCACCGCACAGCTGATCCTCAGCCGCAGACCGCCCGACGCCCGCTGACCGCACCGCCGGTTGCCGTACCCTCGGCTGTTCAGTAATGAGGGCTCCGCCCTCAAACTCCCGCTCAAGGGACAGTGTCCCTTGAGAATCCCGCATGAAAAAATGACACCCCCGCTGCGCGGGGGTGTCATTTTTTCGTCTGGGAGCCACGAGGGGTAGTACCCCTCGTGCGGGGGTGTGGGGGCAGCGCCCCCACTGCCGGTC
>JAGDBX010000047.1 GCA_018110935.1 Oscillospiraceae bacterium | reverse complement strand
TCAGCTGATCGATCTGCTTCTGCGCGGCGGGGAGAATGTTCGCACCGCTGCCGCCGTAGACCTTTGTGACGATCGCCGTGATTTTCTCCTCAATGGAGCAGTCGAGCCCGTAAGAGAAGCGGAAATCAGGCGTTTCCTCTTCGCAGAGCCGCACGACCTCCTTCGCGAGCGCTTCGCCGCCTTCGCCGCCCTTTGCCCAGACATCGGACAGGACGACATTCACGCCGAGTGCCCTGCACTTCTCGATGATGCAGGCGACTTCCGCGTCAGTGTCGGTCGGGAATCGGTTGACCGCGACGACGGAGGGCAGTCCGTAGACTTCCTTGATGTTGTGAACATGGCGCAGCAGATTCGGCAGGCCGGCCTCCAGTGCGGCGAGATTTTCGCCGGCAAGCTCGTTCTTTGCAAGCCCGCCGTGCATCTTCAGTGCGCGGATCGTTGCGACGATGACGACCGCGGAGGGCGTCAGCCCCGCCATGCGGCACTTGATGTCGAGGAATTTCTCCGCGCCGAGATCCGCGCCGAAGCCTGCTTCGGTGATTGCGTAATCGCCGAGACGGAGCGCGGTCTTTGTCGCGAGAACGGAGTTGCAGCCGTGTGCGATATTCGCGAAGGGACCGCCGTGCACGAGCGCGGGCGTGCCTTCGAGCGTCTGGACAAGATTCGGCTTCAGCGCGTCCTTCAGCAGCGCGGTCATTGCGCCGACGGCGTTCAGGTCTCCCGCCGTGACCGGCTTTTCGTCATAGGTATACGCAACCACGATGCGGGAAAGCCGTTCCTTCAGGTCGGTGACTGAGGTCGCGAGACAGAAAACCGCCATGATCTCCGACGCGACGGTGATGTCATAGCCGTCCTCACGCGGCACGCCGTTGATGCGCCCGCCGAGGCCGTCCGTGACGAAGCGGAGCTGCCGGTCGTTCATATCGACACAGCGCTTCCATGTGATGCGTCTGGGATCGATGTTGAGCGCGTTGCCCTGATAGATATGGTTGTCGAGCATCGCGGCAAGGAGATTGTTTGCCGCGCCGATCGCGTGGAAATCGCCGGTGAAGTGCAGGTTGATGTCCTCCATCGGGACGACCTGCGCATAGCCGCCGCCTGCCGCGCCGCCCTTGATGCCGAACACGGGGCCGAGAGACGGTTCACGGAGCGCGACCATGACCTTTTTGCCGATGCGGCGCAGACCGTCCGCAAGGCCGATCGTCGTCGTGGTCTTTCCCTCGCCTGCGGGGGTCGGGTTGATTGCGGTGACCAGCACGAGTCTGCCTTCGCTGCCGGACGCGCCGAGCTTTGCAAGGTCGATCTTCGCCTTGTAACGGCCGTACTGCTCCAGCGCCTCCTCCGGAATGCCTGCTGTGCGGGCAATTTCGGTGATCGGCTTCATCTGCACGGACTGTGCGATCTCAATATCTGTCAGCATGAGAATACCTCCCTGTCCCTGAAAGATTTTTCCGGTGAAAACATACAGATACAGTATACCATATTACAAGGCGGTTTGTCAAACATTTTTTAGAACGAAGCATTTTTGTTCTTTCTGTTCCGCCGCCGGCAAGGCAAAGGCGCACAGCGGCACACAGAGCGGTCAGGCGTTTCAAACGGCGTTCTCCCGTTCTACGGCAGACAGTTTTTCCAGATGATACATCATATTCTGTGAGATTGCAGGAAAATGCCGCTCAGAGCTGCCGCTCCGGAATCTGCATTTTTTACAGTGAAACTATACGATCTGTCGCTTTCGCGGGCAGAAGACCGTACAGGTCACAGATATCGGTTCTGTGAGAAATGTCCATCTTTTTTCGGTTTTGTGGATTGACCGGACGCCGGTTTTTATTGTAGAATAGGAGAAAAGGAGGGCTGTATATGAAAAAAAGAACCCTGACCGCGCTGGCGCTTTCCGGCATGCTGCTCCTGCAGGGCATCCCTGCGGTACCCGCTTCGGCAGCCGGCACCATGCGCGATATTTCCACCATGGAGCTTGTACGCGATATGGGCATCGGCATCAATCTCGGCAATACGCTGGAGGCCTGCCCGAGCTGGTATGAGGATGACTGGATCCGCCAGTGGAGCGAGGGAAAGCCGACCGATTATGAAACCGCGTGGGGCAGTCCGGTCATCACGAAGGAGATCATCGAGGGCATGGCAAAAGAGGGCTTCGGCGTGCTGCGCATCCCCGTCGCGTGGTCAAACAGAATGGCGCATGACGGAACATGGACGATCGACGCGGACTACTGTGCCCGCGTGCATGAGATCGTTGATATGACGCTTGACGCGGGCATGTACGCGATCATCAACATTCACTGGGACGGCGGCTGGGTCAATCATCTGCCGGAGGATCCCGAGGGCACGATCAGCCGCTTCAAGCATATGTGGGAGCAGATTGCGGACAGCTTTGCCGATTACGGCGACTATCTGATGTTTGAATCGCAGAACGAGGAGCTCGGCTGGGAATCCATCTGGAATCCGTGGGGCGGCACAGAGGGAAAGGCGGAGTCCTACGCGCTCTGCAACCGCGTCAATCAGGCGTTTGTCGATGTCATCCGGAATTCCGGCGGCAACAACCCGAAGCGGCATCTGCTGATCTCGGGCTACAACACCGGCATTGACCGCACCTGCGACAGTCTGTTTCAGATGCCCTCCGATCCGGCAAACCGCATGGCGGTCTCCGTGCATTATTATTCGCCTGCGGGCTTTGCGATTCTGGAAGAGGACGCGGACTGGGGCAAAGCCGTTTCAACATGGGGCACGGATCAGGATTACGCCTCCCTGCGCAGCGAAATGGCCATGATGAAAACAAACTTCACCGACAAGGGGATCCCGGTCATCATCGGTGAATACGGCTGCCCGACAAAGAACAAGGAGCCGGAATCCGTCCGGCGGTTTCTGGCGTCTGTCTGTGAGGAAGCCGTCAAGTGCGGACACTGCCCGGTCATGTGGGCAACACCCGGCGGGCATTATGACCGCGCGACCTGTCAGCTGCAGGACAGAGAACTGCAGAAGCTGCTCTATGCGGCCGGCGGAAAGGAATATAATCCCGGCGGCGCGCAGGAAACGCCCGTGAAAGGCGATCTGGACGGTGACGGTGAAGTCCGCATCGCGGACGCCGTCCTGATGCAGAAGCATCTGCTCGGCGAGACGCCGCTACCCGACGGCAAGGGCGATCTCAGCGGCGACACCGTCATCAATGCAGTCGATCT
>JAGDBX010000005.1 GCA_018110935.1 Oscillospiraceae bacterium | reverse complement strand
CTGCAAGAGGACATTGCAAATGATCAGTTGACGCTTTTTGAAAGCATTGATCCGTTTACCGGAGAGAAGTACAAGAAAAAATAATACCCCTTAAGGGGTAGCTGAGAATGAAATGCAGTTGGCAGACCTTTCTCAGCCCCTTAAGGGGCTGCGTCAGTAACAAGCCCTTATAGGGCTTTTGCAAACCACCCGTTCAACGGGTGGTTTTGATTATTCTGAATACGGGATATGTGCGGCTTCGGAGTGTCCGGCGTTACTGTCCGGTTACTTCAAAAAACCGCTGATGATCTGCTCTTCGGCTTCCGCTTCGGTGAGGCCGAGCGTCATCAGCTTGATCAGCTGCTCGCCCGCGATCTTTCCGATGGCCGCCTCATGCACGAGCGCCGCTTCGATGCTGTTCGCCTCAAGTGACGGCACCGCGAGGATTCTGCCGCTGTCCATGATGATCGAATCACATTCGGTGTGCCCGCTGCACGCAGCGTTTCCGACAATGCAGGCATCAAACTTCTGGTAGCTCTGATCTCTCGCGACGGAGCGCGAGACGACATCCGCGCTCGAACCGTCGCCGTTCAGGCTGACCTTGTAAACGCTGCCCGCAGACTGCGTGCCGTGCGTCATCAGGCGTTCGCGCACGACAAGCTTCGCACCCGCCGCCAGCTCCGCGACGGTTTTCCGCTCCGTCGAATCCACGCCCTTGATCTGCACCATCTCCATTTCCATGGAGCTGTCCTCTTCCATGTAAACCTCGGTGACGGGATTCAGGATGCGCCTGCCGGTGCCGTCGCCCGCGCCGTAATGCTTCTCGACATAGCGGACACGGGAGCCCTTTCCGACATAGAAGCGGTGGATTCCGTCGTGCTGGGAATCCTGCGAGCCGCAGTTGTCGATGCCGCAGCCCGCGACGATCAGCACATCACAGTCCTCGCCGATGTAAAAATCGTTGAAAACGGTTTCCTTGAGGCCGCTCTCGCTGAGCACGACCGGAATATGCACGCTTTCCTTCTTGGTGCCCGCCTTGATGCGGATGTCGATGCCGCTGCCCTCGGTCTTGCTCTGGATCTCGATGTTGGCCGTGGACTGTCTGCCGACAGACTGCCCGTTTGCGCGGAAATTATACGCGCCCTCGGGAACCTCGTGCAGGTCGGCGACCTCTGCCAGCAGCCGCTGCTGGACGGCGTCCATATTCTTCATGCCTCGTTCCCTCCGTTCATGCGTTCACAGGGATTGACCGCGTAATTCGTGCCGGTGATGACCGGCAGGATCTCCTCGCGGGGGCCCTGCCGCTGCACGGCGCCGTCCGCGATGACAACGATCTCGTCCGCGATGTTCAGGATGCGCTCCTGATGCGAGATCACAATGATCGTGCGGTCTCTTTCGGTCTGCCGCAGATTCTCAAAAATGCGGATCAGGTTCTGAAAGCTCCAGAGGTCGATGCCGGCCTCCGGCTCGTCAAAGAGCGCGAGCTTCACATCTCTGGCCAGCACGGTCGCGATCTCGATCCGCTTTAATTCGCCGCCCGAGAGTGAGGCGTTGACCTCACGGCGGATGTAGTCCTTTGCGCAGAGCCCGACCTCAGAGAGCCATTCGCAGGCCTCGGAGATAGAGAGCTTCCGCCCCGCCGCGATGCGCATCAGGTCAAGGACGGTCAGGCCCTTGAAGCGCACGGGCTGCTGAAAGGCGAAGCCGATGCCCATGCGGGCGCGTTCCGTGATGCTTTTCTCCGTGATGTCCTCTCCGTCAAACAGGATCTGTCCGCCGGTGCTTTTCTCAATTCCGGCGACGAGCTTCGCGAGCGTCGATTTTCCGCCGCCGTTCGGGCCGGTGATGACCACGAATTTCCGGTCTCCGACCGTGAGGTTCAGGTCGCGGATGATCTCCGCTTTGCCGCCGTTATCTTCTGCACTGAATGAAAGATGCCGCAGTTCCAGCATATTCAGCACTCCTTCCTTGTGTCATGGGACTGCCGGGCACCGTTCTGCCCGACGCACTATATTATATCATATCGGGCGGCAAAATGCAAGCGGAAGAAAGGAAACCGGACAAGGGGCTGCCCGGACGGACGCCTGCTAT
Source organism: Oscillospiraceae bacterium (assembly GCA_018110935.1). Lineage (GTDB taxonomy): Bacteria > Bacillota > Clostridia > Oscillospirales > Ruminococcaceae > Firm-04. The sequence goes on along the minus strand of JAGDBX010000005.1, from coordinate 166 downwards.
CAATCCCGTCCGATTCACTTTGATAATTATTGTGCGAAACGGTGAAATTTCGGCGAATCGCACCCGCCCTCTTGCTTTTTTTTCGGCTATGCTGTATAATGTATTGTGTATGCTTATGCGTACCCGCGGATGTGGGAACGCGCACCGGAGAGGATGAGAGAGAATG
>JAGDBX010000046.1 GCA_018110935.1 Oscillospiraceae bacterium | reverse complement strand
TTCATTCTTTGATTCTGTCAGATTGCTCACTCAGCAAATCCGGTGACCGTGCGCTGCTGAGACTGGAAGGCCGTTATTATCTCTGCGATCTCAGCGGCCTCGGCCCGGACAGTAGGATTACCGCCGAAGAAGTCAAAGACGCGGAAAAAGCCTTCTTTTCCGGCGATTATTCCATCACGGTCAAAAGCCGGACGGGAGATTACGGAAAACTGGTGCTCGCTGCGGATGACACTGTGATCACTTCGATGGGAATGTCCTTTTTTGACGATCAGGCGAACGAAGCAATCTATTTTACCGAACAATTCGACGGCAGGATCTCGCTCTGCCGCTGGCAGGACGGAAAAACCGTGCGGATCGCGGACGGAATCACATTTATCACAAGCGATTCGCCGACACTTCTGTTCGATAATCCGACCGGAAACTTTGCTTTTGTCATGGCAGAAGAGGGGGCATCCGGCAAACAGTACACGATCTACACCGGAAACATCGAGAGCAGTTCGGTGGAGGATTGCCGCGCTGTCTGGAGCGGCACGAATTCTCCAGTTCTGTGCAACGCATACAGCGACTTGCTGATTTAGCCCTAAAATCCGGCGCACTGCATCCCATGCTGCAATTCTGAAACTGGATGAACCGCTCCCGCGTCCGGGAGCGCCGAAAGGAGATGATTCACGGAACCCCCACCCCGTTCATCCGCAGCTCAGCACACAGTGCATCGGTCAGGGAACAATCCCGAATATATAAAACAGAAAAAGAAAACACGGTCGGCTCAGAGGACGCACGGGCAAAGGATCCTCAGGCCGGTCACAGGGGGAGCGGGGACATTGTCCCCTTCAACTCATCCGCCGCGCGGCGGAACATCTGCTGCATCACAGAAACAATGATAGAAGGAGTTGAATGGAATGGAAAAGGTCTTTGAATCCGAACGGATCAATTTTGTCCGGGTTACGGAGGAATTGCTCTACGATTACATGCAAATGGTCAACGATCTGGAGTGCGTGGCGCGCTTCATCCGGCGGAATGCCGAACGCTACACGATTGCGGAAGAACGTGAATTTATTCAGTCTGTTATAGAAGACAATCCGCCGTTCTTCTCGATGATCGAACGCAACAGCGGAGAATTCATCGGAAACATTGAGCTGCGCGATATCAAGGACAACGCCGCGGAGCTCGGCATCGCAATCACGGCAAAGAAACAGAACTGCGGTTACGGCAAGGAATCTGTCAGCCGCATCATCACCTATGGATTTGACACGCTCGGCCTCAACAAGGTCATGCTGCGCGTCTACCGTGACAATCCGCGCGCGATCAGCGTCTACGAGAAATGCGGGTTCACCGTCTGCAGCAGCAGCGATGACGACATCATGATGGAGATCACCAAGCGCTCGCTGATCCAGCGCACCGAAAACACCGCTCCGGCCGTGTTGGTCCCGCCCAGACAGGCGGCGCTGTAACCGCCCCTGCCCCGCAGGACTGACTGCCGAAGCAGAAAAAACAAAAACGCAGTTCTTCTCAGACAGAAGGGCTGCGTTTTTTCGGCGCGGTCTTTCCGGTTTTCATTGACAGATGCGGCTGTTCTGTGGTATAATCAAGGCGGAAACGCGTACAATCAGATTCCGGTTCTCCCGGCATGAAAAGAGGTTCAGGATGAGTAAATTTCAGGCATATCACAACGCACAGTGGCAGCAGCCGAAAAGTCCGCGGGAATCCGGCAGAACAGACAAGCCCCGGCGCATCCTCATCATCGGGAACGGCTTTGATCTCGCGCACGGCCTGCCGACCACCTATATCTCTTTTCTGTGGTTCTGCGAGCTGTTCTGCGAGGCAAATCAGGCAGAGGTGCGGACCGGAAAGGATGTTTCTGACGCGATGGAGCGCGCGGCAAAGCAGCTGCTCAGGGGCGAAGCCGTCAGGACGGAAGCGGCGCGCAAGCAGAACGAGACCGCGCTGTTTGCAGGCGCTGTCGCGCAGACGCTCGGAAAACGGAAAACCGCTGCGCCGCTCAGGCAGCACGGGCTCTGGCGCGAATTCGCGGAGATGACCGAAAAGAATCCGTGGATCCGGTATTTTCTCGAGCAGCTCTCTGAGCTGAAGGCACAGCATAAGGTCAACTGGATCGACTTTGAGACCGAGATCGCCGAGGTGCTGCGGCAGCTCACGCTGCTGCCGGAGGACACCGAGCTGCGCACCGCCGTCATCCAGCTGAAGGCCAAGGACGAGCCGTTCTATTATCTTATCAAGAACAAATACCCGAAGCTCTACTGCCTCTATGACCAGTGGTATAAGCTGACACAGGAGAGCAAGGACAAAGAGATCGCCGCGCTCGGCAGCTTCATTCTGAGTGCGACGAAAATGGCGGACGCAAAGGCGTTTGTGGAGGGGCTCGCGGAATATCTCGACAGGCTGACGCGTGCGCTGGAGCTGTTCCTCTCAGCCGTTATACGCAATATCCCCGTGCAGAAGCGGCTCAGACTGATCGAGGAGATCCGGCCGGACTATGTGCTCTCCTTCAATTATACCGACACCTTTGAGCGGCTGTATCTGCAGGAGGCGGATCAGACCGACATCTGCTACATTCACGGGAAAGCCGAGGCGTCGCACAGCACGGAGACCTGCAATATGGTGCTCGGCACGCAGGAGACGCTGCAGAAGGGCGAGCTGCCGGAGGAGGAGCCGGCGCTGCTGGTCTTCAAGAAATATTATCAGCGCATTTTCAAGAACACCGACAGTCAGTATCTGGACTGGCTGAGACGGCTGGGCAAATCCAATCAGTCCGACCGCGGCGATGAGGTGCAGCTGGAGGTCTTTGTCTTCGGGCATTCGCTCGATGTGACCGACCATGAGGTGCTCCGTTCGTTTGTCTACAACGCAAAATGCTGCACGACGGTGTATTATCATATCCGGCCGGTCATGGGCACGCAGATCCAGAATCTGCTGCGAATCATCGGACAGAAGGATATGATCCAGATGTCCGGCGGCTCCGAGCGCAAGATCCGTTTTGTGGATCAGAACGATGCAGAAGCGGAGGCGGAGCGCAGAGCGGCGGAACCCGCCGTGTGAACAGAACGATCATGTGATAAGGGCGGTGTGATATGGAAAAAATACTGATCATCGGCAACGGCTTTGATCTGGCGCACGGGCTGCCGACAAAATACGAGCATTTTCTGGACTTCTGCAGACTGTATCTCGGCTTTACCAGAAACGGCACCCGCACCACGGCGATCACGGAGGAAAGTATGCGGCAGCAGCTGGACCGCAAGGCGAACGCGGGCGATCTGGATCATGTCCACAGCGCTGTCACGGCCGCACTGTCGGATGTTCTGACAGACAACCGTACCGCGACGCACACGGCATTCGCAAAGGTCAGTGCGGAATTTCTGCAGCTGGTCAAGGATAACAGCTGGATCGCCTACTTTCAGAAAAGGCGGCGCCGTCTGGGCGGAAACTGGATCGACTTTGAGACGGAGATCTCCCGCGTGCTGGCGGCGTTCAGCGACGCGTCGCAGGATCCGCTCCTGACAGACAATACAGAAGAAAACAGGCTTGCCGCGTCTGAGCTGTACGATCATTTTTCGCAGAACTATCCGGCACCGGATTTCTTCTACCGCTATTATTTCCCCTCGAACACCAGACAGCCCGTATTCAGCAGCAGCTTTGAGAACTGGTGGAAAAAGAACCGCGGAACGGGCTTTGTCAGCGAAGAGCTGATCGCGCATCTCAATGATCTGATCCGCGCGCTGGAGATCTATCTTTCGGTAATCGTCGGCAATATCCGCAAGGAGGATGCCGGAAATCAGATCCCGGAAATCACGGAGCATAACTTCAACTATGTGCTCTCCTTCAATTACACGAGCACCTTCCGCAAGATCTACAAGAAGCAGTATCCGCAGATCTGCTTCATTCACGGCAGAGCAGAGACGGACAAAAACGAAAAGACCTGCAATCTTGTGCTCGGGATTCATGAAAACTCGCTGGCGGATGCCCCGCCGGAGATCGGCGATGCCGTTCTGCCGTTCCAGAAATTCTATCAGCGTATCTACAAGGGTACAGATGACAATTATCTTGACTGGCTCGACTACATCCATTCGATGAAGGAGCGGCAGTTTGAACTGCATATTTTCGGGCATTCCCTTGATATCACCGACAAAGAGGTGCTGGAGAAATTCATTCTCAACGACAATGTGCACACGAAGATCTATTATTACCGTGAGGATGAGAACGACAAGACGGAAATGGGCAGGCAGATCCGGAACCTGATCCACATCATCGGGCGGGATCAGCTGATCCGAAAGACCGGCGGCTCCAGCCGGACGATTGAATTCATCCCGCTGAAGCCGCAGAAGGCGTAAACGGGGGGATTTCGCCGCCTGCGGGCGGCGACGGGGGATTTGCTGTCCTCAAAGCGGGATTCTCAAGGGACACCGTCCCTTGAGCGGGGCATGGGGCAGAGCCCCATTA
>JAGDBX010000045.1 GCA_018110935.1 Oscillospiraceae bacterium | reverse complement strand
CGCTGCCCTCTGGACTCCCGCGAGCTTTTGAAAAAGCTCGACCAAAACTTTTATTTTGTGAGCCGCGAATAGATTGCCCCCGCTGTCAGGCAGGGGCTTTTGTGTCCTCATAGCGGGATTCTCAAGGGACATTTGTCCCTTGAGCGGGGTTTGGGGCAGAGCCCCATTATAATCATCGCGAAGCGATACCTTTTCCGGAAGCGGCTGTTCATTCCTGCTGATATCCGTCCACGCGCTCAAAGCCGTCCAGCAGAACATTCTTTCTGCCGAACGCTTCTGCCGTGCCGCGTGCGACACAGGTCAGCGGATCCTTTGCCTTCCGGCAGCTGACGCCGAGCGCGCGGGAGAGATAATCCTCCAACCCGCCGAGCAGCGCACCGCCGCCTGTCAGCAGAATGCCGTGCTCGCAGATATCACCGACCAGCTCCGGCGGTGTTTCCTCCAGTGTCCTGCGGATCATTTCCACAATCGCCGTGATGTCCTCTTCAAGCGCCTCAAAGAGCTCCGCTTCGCTCAACTCGCACTGATCGGGCAGTCCGCGCGCGATGTTCCGCCCCTTGACGGTCACCATTGCGTCGCTCTTGGGATTGTAGAGATTGCAGAGCTCGATCTTGACAGCCTCCGCTGTTTTGTTTCCGAGCAGGATCTGATATTTGTTCTGCACATAGCGGATGATCGAACGGTCAAACTGATTGCCTGCGATCTTCAGCGTCCGTGCCGTGACAATGCCGTTCATTGAGACGACAGCGACATCCGTTGTACCGCCGCCGATGTCCACACCCATCTTGCCGACCGGCTTGTCAATGCGTACATGCGCGCCGAGCAGCGCGGCCAGCGGCTCCTGGATCAGATGCACGCGGCGGGAGCCCGTGCTCATGGCCGCGTCAAGGATCGCGCGGCGCTCCACATCCGTCAGCAGCGACGGTACGCAGATGATGATGCGCGGCTTGATAAAGGGATGCCCCGCCGCAGTATAGATCAGCTCGCGGATCAGGGCTCCGGTCAGCTGATCGTCCGAGATCACACCGTCTGCGATCGGATGCTCAACGGCGATATACGAGGGCGCTCTGCCTTCCATTTTATAGGCTTCCGTGCCGACCGCGACCACGCGCTCCGTGCGTTTGTTGTAGGCGATGACAGAGGGCTCGTTCAGCACAACGCCCTTTTTGTTCTTTGTCAGAATGATATTGGCTGTTCCGAGATCAATTCCGATATCCATGCGGTTATCCCTTTCCTTTGCAGATGTATTCCATTTCCGTGTAATGTGCAGCCATGGCCGAAAAACCGATCTTCTCATAAAGCGGCTTTCCGCCGGCGGTCGCGGAGAGCCGGACGCGGTCAAGCCGCTCCCGCTCCGCGGTCTCAAGCAGCAGGGCGATCAGCGCAGAGGCGACACCCTGTCTGCGGTATGAAGGCGCGGTATATACGCTGTAAACAGTGCCGGCCCTTCCTGTCGGAAAAGACGGGTTTGCCGGCATATCGTGCGTCACAAGCAGTGCCGCCGCAGCGGGCGTGCCGTCCGGCGATTCCCAGAGCGCCGCAAAGCAGTCTTTGCTCAGATGCGCGGCGAAATACGCGGGGAGCTGTGCAGCGATCCGCGGATCAAGCGCCGTTTCCGGCACGCCATGCTCATCTGCCAGATATGCAAGGCGCAGCCGGACAACGGCGGGAATATCCGCCGCACCGCCAAGCCGGACCTGCTGTTGTTTCGTCATGCTGCCACTTCCTTTTTCGGATGCTGTTACAGTGTGATCAGATAAATGTCCGCGGGCTGTTCCTCAAAGGTGAAGCTACGCTCCAGGACGCCGCCGTTTTTTACGATCGTTCTCACAGAGGGCAGATTGTCCCGCTCCACAGACAGATGCAGTTCCGCCATGCCGGCGGCCTTCGCCTCCGCGCAGAGCAGCCGGAGCATCTCCGTCGCAAAGCCTTTTCTCCGCTCAGTCGGCCGCACGCTGTAGCCGCAGTTGCCGAAGTCCCTGAGAAAGTCATTCAGCGTGTGACGCAGGTCGATGATGCCGACGATCCTGTTTGATTCATCCAGCGCGAAAAAGGTATCCGTTACGACCCACGACGGATCGACAGTTTCCGCTTTCGTATTCTTCGTCACGGATTCGAGCCACGCTTCATAGCTTTCGGTCCGGTCAAGCAGTTCGCTGCCGTTGATCACGCGCTCGCCGCAGTCAAAAAACTCCTGCCGGAATTCAAGCGCCTTCGCCTTGTGCGCCGTCTCCGGCCTGATCAGTCTGATGTTCATATGCTCCTCCTTTGGCGTTTCTGACGCGGCAGGCGGCAGATGCCGCAAAGACGCGCGCCGCGCCGGATTCCCGCAGCAGCTCCGTGCAGCGCCGCATCGTGCTGCCCGTTGTCAGCACATCGTCAACGAGCAGAACGGTCTGTCCGGACAGATCGGTGCCGGTATGCTGAAACCGCGTGCCGAACACCGCGCGCTCCTCTCTTTTCAGCTGATGCTGCCGCAGTCTGCTGTCCGATTCGGTCAGAAGGCTGCCGTCAGCCGGCCTGCCGAGCGCCTTTGCGGCTGTTTTTCCGAGCAGCTCCGCGTGCGCGTAGCCCTGCCGGCGGCGCCTTGCCGCCGAGACCGGCACCCATGTCACACGGTCGATCTCCTCCGGCGCGATCTCCGCTCTGACCGCTTCTGCGAGCAGCGCACCGGCATATCTGCCGAAGCTCTGCGCGCCGTCCTTCATCGCGAGAATGCCCGCTCTCGCCTCCGCTTTGTATGAAAACACGGTAAACACACCGTCCCACGGGAAATCCTCTCCCGCATGGCCGCTGAGCCATTCCGCCGGCGTGATGCGCAGCGCATCGAGTGCAGCCAGACAGCGTGCGCAGAGCGGCGCGTCGTAGGCGATCCGCGCCCCGCAGCAGTCACAGCGGTTCGGAAAGAAGAGATCGAGCAGAAACGCACCCGTGCGGCTCATGGTGCCGTCTCCGTCCCGGTATTCGCCGGCTTTGCGATCATCGACGTCAGCATATGCCCGAGACGGGAGCAGCGCACGGAGCGTTCGCCGTCCTGTACCATTTCGCGCACCTTGCGCGGCGAGCCAATCATGATGAGCAGCTTTTTCGCGCGCGTCACGGCAGTGTAGAGCAGACTGCGGTAGCTCAGGCGGTCACGCCCCTCCGGCAGAATGAGCAGCACCGCGTCAAACTCGCTGCCCTGACTCTTGTGCACCGTCACGGCATAGGCCAGCTCGATCTGATCAAGCTGCTCAGAGCGCAGCGTCACGATCCGCCCGTCAAAATCTACGCGCATGGTCTTCGCGGTTTTGTCAATGAACAGCACCGTGCCCATGTCACCGTTGAAAATGCCCGTCCCCTGCTCGCCGTCCCTTGTCCACTCCATTTCATACTGATTCTGGATCTGCATGACCTTGTCTCCCTCACGGAAGGTGTAGAGCAGGTTCTTGAGCACCGGCTTGCCGTACTGCGCCGGGTTGACTGCCTCCTGCAGCAGTGTGTTCAGCGCAACGGTGCCGAGGATCCCCTTTCTGGTCGGGGAAATGACCTGAATATCAGTCTGCGGCGTAAAGCCGTAAGCCTTCGGCAGACGCTCCGCGTACAGCGAGCGGAGAAAAACCGCCGCCTCATTGGCTTCGCGCCGGTCAAAAAAGAAAAAGTCGCTGTGCTTCTCGGTGAGGTCCGGCATCTCGCCGCTGATGATCTGATGCGCGCTGCGGATGATGCAGCTCTCCTGTGCCTGCCGGAAGATCTCGGTCAGGCGCACAAGCGGGATACGGTTCGATTCAATCAGCGTGTGGAGCAGATTGCCCGCACCGACAGAGGGAAGCTGATCCTCATCGCCGACCAGCACAAGGCGGCAGGAGAGCCGGAGCGCGCGCAGAAGCCCCTCAAAAAGCAGCGTATCGACCATGGAGACCTCGTCGATGATCACGACATCGGCAGAGAGCGGATCCTGCTCATTGTGCTGAAACACGATGCTGCCGTCATCCGAAAAATCGGTGCCGAGCAGGCGGTGGATCGTTTTGGCCTCCACGCCGGTCAGTTCGGTCATGCGCTTGGCGGCTCTGCCGGTCGGCGCCGCGAGCAGAACAGTGCTTCCCGCGCTCCGGCAGAGATGAATGACCGCGTTGAGCGTCGTGGTCTTGCCGGTGCCCGGTCCGCCGGTCAGCAGCATGATGCCGCGCGAAAAGGCGCAGGCGATCGCTTTTTTCTGCATCTCGGCATACTGCACGCCGGTCGCCGTTTCTTCGGTTTCAATGGCAGCGGTGCAGTCAAAATCCTGCGGCGGAGAAAAGGCAAGCATCGCGGCTGTGCGCGTCGCGATGAAATCCTCCGCACGGTAATATTCCTCCAGATAGATATACGGCCTGCCGTCCTTGTCATAGGCAAAGAGCAGACGCTCCTCGCGGCAGTGACAGAGCGCACTTTCGTAATCCCCCTCCGCGATGCCGAGACCGCCGAGACAAAGCGCCCGGAAATCCGGCTCCGGCAGGCAGGTGTGCCCTTCCAGCGCGGCGGTTTCCAGAATCCAGCGGAAGCCCGCCGCCACGCGGTGCGGATGATTTTTCGGGATCTGCAGATCGGCGGCGATCTTCTCCGCCTGATGAAACGGCAGCGCGATGCCCGGTTCACAGAGCCGGAACGGGTTTTCGCGGATGACCTCCCACGCGGCGGCGCCCCAGCGGCGGTAGGCCTGCATGGACACAGACGGCGCGACGCCGTAGGTCTGCAGCCTGCCCATCAGGCTGCGCAGCCCGAAGATCTCCTGCGCGGCCGCGGCGATCTCCTCGCATTTCTGCGGCGAAATGCCCTTGATGCGGAGCAGCTTTTCCGGCGAATGTTCGATGACCTGCAGCGTGAATTCGCCGAATTCGGCGACAATGCGCTTGGCCAGCGCCCGCCCGATGCCGCGGATGATGCCGCTCGCCAGATAGCGCTCGATGTTGACGGCGGTGGAAGGGAGCGTGCGCACGCAGCTGTCTGCGCGGAACTGCTGCCCGAACCGCGGATGCGTGACAAAGGTGCCGGTCAGCTCCAGCTCCTCGCCGGCCTCCAGCTGTCCCAGCTCCCCGACGACCGTGACCAGTGCATCCTCTGTTTCGAGCTCGGCGACGATGTAGCCGTTTGCTTCGTTATAAAACAGCACATTGTCCACAGTGCCCTTCAGTGTCAGCACGGTCTGCTGCATCTGCCGCTCTCTCCCTTCTGCGCTCTGCACATAATCACTCATTTTATATTATACCGCTTTTTCGCTCCGATTGCAACTGTTTTGCAAAAAAATACAGGTGAGATGCGGCGTCCGCGCTCACCTGTATGTTCGGTCTGATCTGAGCTGTTTCAGAACGGTCACTGATGCAGTGCCTCTGCCAGACGCCCGTCCGCGAGAAAATCCGCACTGCAGAGGATCAGGATCTGCTGATAATCCGCGTCCGCGCCCATGACAGTCTCCCGCCAGAAGCCGCTCTCCGCCTTTTCAAGATTGACCGCGGTCAGACTGCGGTAATGCGTAAACAGCAGGGGCAGGAAGGAGGCGCCGCAGGAATCCGAAAGCAGCAGAATGCTCTTTCCGGCGGTGCGTCCGGTCTCCGCGCGCAGAACGGGCTCCGCGGCAAGCGCGTAGACATCGTAGGGATCGCCGGTCTGCTTTGCGCGCGCGGGATCAAAATAGCCGTCCAGCTCCGTTTCGCCCTCCTCGGAAACGGAAACAAGCCTTGTCAGCTCCGGTGCGCTTTCCACGCTGTAAAGATCGATCAGATCCGGCGAAAATCCGCCGCCGTACTGAATCTCCTGCGCAAAATTGCCGAGGTATCCGCTGTAATAATGCGTGACCTCGATCTGATCAAAGCCCGCCGCGGTATAGCCGAGCTTCCGCGCTGCGGATTTGTACGCGCAGAACGCGCCGAACGCCGTCCAGCGGGAATCCGTCCGGAAATAGATGGATTCATCGCTGACGGATGAAAGCCGGCTGTATGTCTCGATCCAGGAAACCCGGCTGCCGAGTGCGGCGGCGGCGCGCTGAAGCATGGCCCGTTCATCGGCACGCGGCGCCTGCTCCGGCAGCGTATCCGCATAGATGCCGGCGGCAGTCGGTGCCGCCAGCAGATAGACCGGCTTTCCGGCCTGATCGGCAAATTCATTGACCGCGGCGACAGAGGCATCCGTCAGCTGATCGTCATACTGCTCTGTTTTCCGGATCATCCGGTCCTTTGTCAGATACACATTTCCGATCGTGTCACTGCCCAGCGCGATCGCGGTACGGTCGCGGAACCGGAGCAGCGGCCGCCACGCTCTGCCTGCCGTATCATGCAGCGGCTGACGGAGCGGGAGCACCGGCAGAACGGCGCAGACCAGAACAGCCGCCAGAATCAGAACAGTCAGACGCGCCGGAAAGCGGATCTGTTTCTGCTCCGGCTTATCCATGCCGCAGCCCTTCGACATCGGAGAGGTCAAGCAGCAGCGTGTCTGCGGCAGCGCCCGCACGGAAGTGCATCGCCGCCGCAAACGCCGTGCCCTCTTCGGACAGTGCGGCATCGCAGCCAAGGAACCAGACCCTTCGCTCCACCGCCTCGCCCGCCGCCGAGCACATCAGCATACGCCCGAGCCCGTGCCGGCGCAGCGCGGGGCGCACATACACATTTCTGACACGCACAAATGCGGGTGAGCTGCCCTCCGCCTCGCTTCCCATTGTCAGGACACCTGCGGCTTCTTCGTCCAGCAGCATGAGGAACACGGTCATTCCTTCTTCGAGCGCGGCAGAAAGGGCTTCCGGCCGCAGGGCTTCGTCCGGCTCTGCACCGCCGCCCGATGCACGGAGCTTTTTTTCGGTGAGTTTTCTGATGATGAGCATAATTGCCTCTTTTCCGGCAGAATGCCGTAGATTGTTCTTCCGTTATCCATAGTATATCACAAAACAGCCGCTTTGTAAAGCAGAAGCACCCGCCCGCGCATTCACATCCGAGAACGCTGCGGAAACGGGTGCTGTTGTTTCAGATGCGGATCTCCGCCGAACCGCTGCCGCTCCGGACTGCTGCTGTCAGAACGGGATCGCCGGTCAGCTCCAGCGTCAGGCCTTCATCCAGCTGAAAGCTGCACACGGGATTGCTGCCGTTCATGCTGCGTACTGCTTCTATGCCGATCAGGGCAGCCGCTTCCTCCGCGGACATCCCGCGGCGCAGCACAGACAGCAGCCGGATCAGTTCCGCGGCGGACATCGGTACAGGCTCAGCGCCCCGCACCGGCGGTTCCCCCGGCATCCGCTCAGGTTCATCTTCCGTCTCAGGCGCTGAAGCGTATTCCGGCACTGCGGAAGGCTCCGCCGTCCGCTCCGGTGCGCCCTTTGCGATCCACATTGCCGTGAACGCCGGAACGGTCACACGCCCGTCCGGACAGTGCTGTCCGGAAATGCGGTCGTACCAGTCTCCGCCGGAAACCGGCAGCGGCAGATCGGAGGGGCTGTCCTGCAGGTTCAGCAGGCAGTAGACCGCGCCGTCGCCCTCTCCGCGCCGGAAGCAGAGCTGCTGATTGCGCACCTCAACGGTCGAAAAGCTGCCGTCATGCAGCGCGCCGAGCGTTTCATACGCAGCACCAAGCTGACAGAGATACAAAAAGAGCGCATTCTGCTCCGGGTTCAGGTCAGAAAGCTCCAGGCAGGGCCGCAGATTCTCATCCGATCCCTGCTGCTTCACTGCCTCGATGCCGCATTCGGAGCCGTAATAGACAGACGGGATCCCCGGCATCGCGTAAAGCAGCGCGTAGACCAGCGGAAGAAGACGCTTGTCATGCAGCTGCGAGGCAAGCCGCGTGACATCGTGATTGTCGGCAAAATTATAAAGGGCGAGCCCCGGATAAATATCCTTCTGCCGGTTCATCGCGTAGTTGATCTCGAAATAGTTTTTGTCGTTGTGGGACGACCAGATGCCCTTCCAGCATTCATAATTCGTCGCGGAATCGAGCATATCGGGGTTTGCGTAGGACGCGTAATTGCCGTGGATCAGTTCTCCCATCAGCCAGAATTCCGGGTTTTTCGACTTCGTGACCTGCCGGATGTGCCGGAAAAAGCCCTTGTCGATACAGTCCGCCGCATCAAAGCGGATGCCGTCGATGTGAAAGCGGTCCATCCAGCCGAGGATCGCGTTTTCGAGATGCTGCACGACATCGGGGTTGGAAAGATTGAGCTTGACCAGCTCCTCGCAGCCGTGCCACGACTCATAGGAGAACGGGTCGCCGAAGCGGTTGGAGCCGCCGAACCACAGATTGCAGAACCAGCTGCAGTACGGCGAGGACTGCCCGTTTTTCAGCACATCCTGAAAGGCGAAAAAGCCCCGTCCGACATGGTTGAACACGCCGTCCACAACGACGCGGATGCCGTTTTCGTGCAGCGCATCACAGACCGCGGCAAAGTCGTCGTTCGTGCCGAGGCGGCGGTCAAGAACCGTGTAATCATGTGTGTCATAGCCGTGCGTGCCTGATTCCCACAGCGGGCTGAAATAGACCGCACCGATGTGCAGCCGCTTCAGGTGCGGAATCCAGCCGATCACCTTCCGGATACGGCTGACCGGCTCCCCGCCCGGGTTGCTCCACGGTGCACCGCAGAATCCAAGCGGATAAATGTGATAAAAGATCGCGTGCTTTTCCCACGACATAGCAGATACTCCTTTCTGACGGCAAAGACAACAGCAGGCGTAAAGCCTGCTGCGTGGATCAGATAAATCATTCGGACGCTGCCCGGCTCATCCCTGCGCCTTCTGTTTTTCGGTGCTGCGCTCCTTCATTTTGTATGTCAGGTGCTTTGAAAGCTTTCCCGCAAGCAGATTCAGCAGAAACGCGGTGACAAATGTTGCCGCAATCGTGCAGAGCCAACCCACCGGGAACGGGAACCTCTGGAAATACCGGATGTAAAGCCGCTGTGACAGATAGATCTCAAACGACATCCTGCTCAGGAAATTGATTACACCAATCGTCTTTTCCGAAAATCTGCTTCTGTAATCCTCTTCCGCGGACAGGACTGCATTCAGAGCAAGAATTGCCACGATCATTCCAGCAATCTGCACCGTGAACTGGATATACATCAGCACAGAGATCTTGGACATCAGCAGCTTTATGCCGAGACTGAGGACAAAGCAGCCGAGTGCGACGGCGAGCAGCCGCTTGTACGGCCTTTTGCTCCTTCTGATGACTCCTTTCTTCAGACAGAAGCCGAGGGAGTAGATGTAGAAATAATAGATCCACCGGAAAAAGCTCTTGTTCTCAACGCTCCACTGGCTCTTATCCACAAACAGAATATAACAGACAACATACGCCGCCCAGATGATCACGGAATATACCGCAAAATGATCAAACACATTCAGCCTGTCCAGAACATAAATCAGTGCGCAAAAGCAGAATATCGCACCGACAAACCAGAAACCGACCAGGCGGTTACAAAACTGTGTGCAAAACTCCCTGGCGGGAAGCGGAACCGGATAATACATCAGAACATATACCGCAGAAACAATCACAGTCTGCGGATACAGCCGGACAAATTTGTTCCAGATCCACGGCAGAAAACTGCCTTTGGTCTTGATGAGATATCCGCTGATAATGAAGAACAGCGCATTTCCGACCGCACCGCCGTTTGCAAGCGCCTCAGCCGGATACAGCGGTCCGCTGTGAGAATGAAAGACAAGCAGAATTGCGATCAGGCGAAGCGCATTCAGTGCGTACAACTGTTTCTTTTCAATCGTTTTTTCCATTTACAGCCGCCTTTCCGTTACGCAATTATGATATGACACAGTCACTGTCAGGCTTCCTGGGGAGCAGGCTCCTTCTTTTTCTTCTTCTGTTTGAACAGAGCGATGATCCGATCCTTGTTCCGGAAAGCGACATACAGCACCGCAGAGCCGTATACTGTCACAAGCGCATACCGGATCACACGGATCGACAGGCTCTTGCCGTAGAACAGGTTCATGACAAAGGAAACAGCCAGTGCCAGTCCCTGCACGGCAATCATAAATTTCGTATCAAACACAAACGCTTTCTTCATGCGCCTGACCAGGAAATAATGCAGAACGAACAGCAGCGCGTATCCGACCAGCGTGGTATATGCTGCGATGACGAACCCCTTTTCCGGATACATCGGGATGAAGATGAAGTTGAGAATGATATTGACAGCGGTCGCGATCATGGTCGCACAGGCGACGCCGATGGTCTTTTTTTCGTAGAATTCCACATTCACATACATCGTATAGATGAACTGGAACACACAACTCGCGATCAGAGGCGGCAGGCAGTAATTTGCTTCTGCATATTTCTTTCCGCCCAGAATCAGGATCAGCTCCGGAACAAGCATCAGAACACCAATGGAGAGAACCAGAAAGATCCCGACATAGATCTTTGAAACCTTCCGGATATCCCCGTATTTTTCATGATGCAGGCTTTCCAGCAGCCACGGCGCAAAGGCCTTGTTCATCGAGTCGAACAGGATCGTCACAATGTGATAGCAGCTGTACGCAATACCGTATACTGCGGCATATTCAGAACCGCTGATGCGCTTGATGATGATCTTGTCAGAGGAACACAGCAGATGCAGAGAAAGCACATGCGGCACCAGCGGCAGACAAATCGCACAGGCATATTTCCAGTATTTTGTCTGAATCTTTTTCCCCTTGATCAGGAGATACACATAGATAACGGCGCCCATGACGATCTGCGGAATGTAAAAGCCGTACATTCTGCCGGTCAGTTTATCCTCCATCAGCAGGACAAGCACCAGTGAACAAAGCGTCGATGTTACCAGACAGATTCCTGTCAGCAGCACAAACATCTTGTATTTGTAATACGCCCGCTGCTTGGTGATCAGCATACTGTAGGCAGGCGTAAACAGCAGGTATAAAAACAGCAGATGGAAGTGCCTGGGCTCTATGAGCAGGAGATTTGAGAAAAACGTCGGAAAGAGCATCACCACGCCGTACGCGGCAACGGTGATCATGGTGGTCATCGACAGAATCGACCAGATATAGCTGTCCATATCATCGCCGACCTCAAGCTTTGAGCGGATGATAGACATCTGAACATCCAGTGCTGTCAGCACAATCAGGATGGTCAGCCACGAAGCAAAGTTATTGAAGTCGCCGAGCTCCACCTTTGAAAGAATCCGCGCAAAGATCGGCGTCGTAATGAAAGCCATTCCCCGGAACAGGAAGTTACAGATCGTATACCATGTTCCGGCCTTTGCCACGACACTGGAATTTGCGCCTTTACCGACAGTCCTATCACTCATATCTTTTTCACCTTAATTTTCAGCTTACTGAGGAAACGATCCGCTGTTATACGCTTATCTGTCCCTCTTTTTTTGCTTATATGCCAGCTCACGCCGACGCCGAGGCAGAACCAGAAGGAGGGAGTGGCCCAGAAGGTCATCGAGAGGAACAGCGCACAGGATGTGCAGAAAAACGGTAGAAACAGATCGCTCCATTCCGAGTGATCCAGCAGAATGATCTGCACGCATTTGACGGCAAAGAACACCAGCAGCGCGCCGCCGACGATCACGCCGAAATCGATCAGGATCTCAAAGATGATCGAATGCGGATAACCGGCAGAAATGATCCTGGAGATCCGGTGCTGTGAACCCATTGCACCATAGCCGAACGGTTTTTGCCGGATCATCCGGATGGCTTCTCCCCAGATCTTGGAACGTCCGGCATCGTCCGAAATATCGCCCTCCACCAGCTTGTTGATGAAGCGTGAATTAATGTTTACCTTTGTGAGCAGATGTCCAAGCAGAATGATCAGCTTTTCGTACAAAGCGGCCACTGTGATCACGGACAATGTGATGAAGCTGAAGCCGGCAACTCTTGCAGCTGTTTTGGTATTTCGGCTGAATTCCAGAAAGACCACAGCTGCAATATACATGATTATGAAAAGTGTCGGTCCTCTGGAGCCGTATTTCACTGTCATAAACAAGCCGAGTGCCGCGCCCAGCATATCAGTTTTTCTTTTATCCTTAATGAAAAAGCACATGAAGAGCAGCGTATACAGGAGCACCTGATAGCCAAAGGAAATACTATATGAAAACTCTGCCCGATTATTGGCGCCGAGTACGCCATACCAGAAACCGCGCTTTACTGAGCAATAAATCTGGTATGCACAGAAGACATAACGCATCCAAAGCGCTTTCCGGAGAACCTCCGTGATTTTCTTCGGATCATCAAACAGTCTGATGAACAGATAGGCGTACAGGCCGCTTCCCGGCGAAAACACATGATCCCACGCACCGTACTGCTCTCTCTGATACCAATAGAGGTAATCCGGATGGAGAAAAAGCGTTCCTGCAAAAAAGAGCACCACAAAAAGCCACAGCAGGATAAAATCCCATTTGATAAATTTACTCGGACGAATAACGCAGGCCATAAAAAGCGGCGCATATACCCACAGACCTGTCAGCAGTTCAGCAATCAGTCCGCTGTGCTCGCCGAAGAGGCCCGAAATTTCAACGACCTTCCTGATCGCGACATTGAACAAGGGGAATAAAAAGAAAAATATGATCGACAGTTCCGCAAGCCTTTCTGCGGTAATAGAAACCTTGGACGGTAATTTCATTTTATCTCCTCTTCGGCCGGGATCCATCAGGCACGGTGTGTTCGCGACTGAAAGAAGGCTGCTGCTTCATTTCCTGCCTTTGATGTATTCCAGAATCTGTTTAGTATACTTCCCGAGGAACGGTTCACCCGTACACTGTGCAATGGTGGGCTCAGGACTGCGCAGATTCACCTCAACAACGACCGGATCCCCGTTTTCATCCACGCAGACATCCCAGAAAGCAAAGCCGAAATGCGGAAGGCATTTATGCGCTCTGCAGATTTCTTCGGCAACCTTTTTGAAATTCGGAACGGCCTGACCGCCGAACGCAAAGCCGCTGGGAAGCGAACGGAAAACCTGCAGGTCGTGATTGATTGCGTAATCTCTGAAGCAGCCGGTCTCGACATCTATGCCGATAAAATAACGATCCGATCCGGAATTATCCGCAAACTGACCGCTCTGGCCGACCTTTACAAACGCAGACATGATATGTGATTCCGTATCAAACAGCACACTGTTCATCCGGATCGTATTGACCGAAGAGGCGTTCAGCTTTGCCATATCAGAGTGCTGTCTGATCGGAAGCTGAATCACATAATTCTTTTTATAGTTTCTGATGATCTCATCAATTTTAAACGGTGCCTTCAGAAGGCTCACGCCCATTCCGGTATGCGTAAACATCGTCGGCTTGATGACAAGCGCATCGTATTGATTCATGATCTCCTGCGCTTCTGCCTGAGAAATCAACCTGAAATCCTTGTCGAGGAACCTGCCGCTGACATTTCTGACAACACATTCAGGTGTTTTGATGCTAGTGACAAAGTAATCCAGATAAGCCTTGTCACTCCAGCAGCCTGCAAGCTTCGGATCATTCATTGCCGGGCGGATATCGTGATTAAACACCTTTTTGGCAACAAAATCAGGCCTTTTCGTCCCGGTTTTCGCATAAAACAGCTTGTGCCACACAGTCGGCACCTTGCTCAGATACGGCTTCCAGAATTCTTCAATCTCCTGTTTTTCAGCAGCAGTGAGTTCCGGAACCGGATCCGAACTGATTTTGATGGACTGCTTCACTTCTCCCGTCCATCTTTGATTATCATTCAGAATCCGCGCAGAACGAACGCCAGCCTTGAT
>JAGDBX010000044.1 GCA_018110935.1 Oscillospiraceae bacterium | reverse complement strand
GGAAGGTCGAGCCCCAGCCGCCGATATAGGAATACCTTGCGATCGAATCCCGCGGCATCCCCTTCGGGAGCGTCAGCTCCTTGAGGCTTTCACAGCCCCAGAAGACATTGTCCTCCAGCTTTTCCAGTCCGTCCGGCAGCGTGATAGATGAGAGCGCGTTCATGTCCGAAAAAGCGGTTCTGCCGATTTTGGTGACCGCGATGCCGCTGATCGTCTTCGGCACAGTCAGTTTCGTGACGGTCTCCCTGTCCTCGCCGGAGTAGCCGGTGACCGTCACGACGCCGTCTTTGATCTCGTAGTCAAAGCCGCTCGACGTTGTGCCCTCAGTGTCATCAACAGCAAAAGCAGCCGTCGGGATCTGAAGAAACAGCACAGCGCCTGTGACGGCTGCCGTCATGCCTGCGCCGATGCGTTTCAGCGCGTGTCGGAGTGTGATTCGGTTCATAGCGGTACCTCCTTGATGGTTCATTTTTCAGTTTGTTGACAAATGGGGACACTTTTAGTATACCATAATATTATATAAAAGTCAATGCATCTCAGAAAAAAATATGTAAAACCCGCATAACAGTGCTGAAAGGGCCGGATTCGCCGTCCCGTCAGATGAAATTTCTTTTAAAACGCACTGAAAAGCCGCAGAACGGTTGACAATTCGGCCGAATCGTGTTACAATAAAATAGACTAAATATAAGAAAGAAGCGATAACCATGATCCTGAAATCCGACAGACGCCGTCTCCTTGCCGGTCTGCTCGGTGCCGCCCTGCTGCTGAGCAGCTGCGGCATGACATTCGATGACGAACAGAGCTCCTTCCCCGGCAGGATCACAACCGCCGGAACCGCCGCACAGACCGCCCTGCTGACATCGTCACAGACCGGCAGTTCTGCGGCAGAGCAATCTGTTCCCGCGGAGCAGACGGCCTCCGAAACACAGACGACGGCATCCGCCGCCGGCACACAGACAGCAGCGGAATCGACCGCGGCGGGCAGCACCCGTTCCACTGTGCTCTCTGTTGGCAGCACTTCCGGTGCGGCCGGCACAACAACAGCATCTTCTGCGTCGTCATCCGGTCAGTCTGCTGTCACCACAGGCTCAGCGCAGCAGTCAGATTCCTCGTCCAAAACAACAACGACAACGACCGCCGTCAGCAAGGCGGGCAAGCTGTCAGAGTCCGATCAGGCGTTCCTTTCTGACTGCGTGTTTGTCGGAGACAGCATCTGCAGCGGCCTGAGCGTTTATAAGATCCTGTCCGCCTCCCATGTGCTGGCAAAGGGAAACATCGGCGTGCGCAGCATTTTCGACTATTCCTTCAAGGTGAACGGCGGCACCTACAAGGTCGTGCAGGGACTGAGCGCCCTGAAGCCGAAACATGTCATTTTCTGGATGGGCATGAATGACATCAACATGACGACATCGCAGAAATACTGCGAAAACTACAAGAACCTGCTGACAAAGGTACATGAGGCACTGCCCTCCGCCAATCTCTATGTCGCGTCGATCTCACCGATCGCGACGACCTCGAAGTTCAGCACGAACAAGAAGATCGACGAATACAACGCGGCGATCAGCAGCTATCTCGCTTCCAATTCCCCGTCGTGGAAATTTGTGAACACTGCGCCGGTGCTCAAGAACGAATGGAACGGCCTGCGCAGCAATTATTCCTCCGGCGACGGCATCCATCTCTCCCCTGCCGCCTATCAGGCGATGCTTGCGGAGCTCTGCAGACTGATCGCGCCGTAATCAGACGGGAGACAGCAGAATCAGGAAAGGAGCAGGCCTATGGCGCACATCAGAAAGCCGAAGGAAACCATGACCGTCGGGCAGATGAGCCCCCGCAGGCTGACTCTGCTGATCTGCGGCTGCATCTTCTTTGCCTTCTGCCTGATCAATCTGCCGTCGGTATCCGGCTATCTCAAAAAGATCCTGTCCGCGATGGGGCCGGTGCTGGTCGGCTTTATCTTCGCCATGATCCTCAGCCCTGTCACCTCATGGCTCGAAAAACAGCTGAACAGACTGTTCGGCTTCATCATCCGGAAGCATCCGGGCTTTCAGCATTTCACGCGGGGCTTCAGCGCGTTTTTCGTCGTGCTGCTGTTCATCGGCCTGCTCGTGCTGCTGGTCATCGCGATCTCGGCACAGGTCGTGGACGGCGTAACGACGCTGATCGGCAAAATGCCGGGCTATGTCAGCACCGTGACCGAAAAGGTCGAGGAGCTGTTCCGCCGCGACACCAATTTCACGAACTTCCTGAAGGAGCTGAACGAGCGTTTTTCGGCTTCTGATCTCGGCATGGGGAATATCGACGCCGTGGATCTGAGCCAAAAGGTCCTTTCCACGCTCTCGACCGGTCTGGTCGGCACACTCGGCATCCTTTACAACATTGTCATCGGCTTTGTGATCGCGGTCTATCTGCTCATCAGCCGGAAGCGCTTTGTCAAGCAGTTCAAGCAGATGCTCTATGCCGTCTGCAATCACAACACGGCAAACTGGATCGACCGGAACATCACCAGCGCCGGAAAGACCGTCGGCGCGGCCGTGATCGGCAAGCTCCTTGATTCGCTGATCATCGCGATGCTCTGCTTTGCCGGAACCAAATTTCTCGGGGTCCCTTACGCGACGTTGATCACCGTGATCATCGGCGTGACGAACATGATCCCGTTCTTCGGACCGATCATCGGCGCGATTCCGTGCGTGCTGCTGGTCCTGATGGAAAACCCGCTCAAGGCGCTGTATTTTGCGGTCTTTGTGATCGTTCTGCAGCAGCTTGACGCAAATATACTGGATCCGAGAATCGTCGGCAACAAGATCGGTCTGCCGGCATTCTGGGAACTGTTTGCCTGTATGCTGGGCGGCGGACTGTTCGGCATTCCCGGTCTGATCATCGGTGTGCCGCTCTTCGCAGTGATCTACGGACTGGTGCGCGATCTTGTGCACAGCCGGATCCGCAGCCGCGTACAGGCGGGAGAGCTGGAAGGAGATTTTGTCAGAAAGAAACTCGGTTTTGAACCGCAGGATGCCGTTGATACGGGCATGTTTGACGACACGCCGCCGAGCAGCGAGATCCTGACGGATCTGGATCATCAGTCCGTGCCGAAAGAGGGCGGCGCGGATCTGCCGGAAACCGGTAAACAGGGCGGCTGAGACCGCCTTGCTTATAGAAAAAGAAGGCGCCCGCATATAAAAAAATGCGCAGCGGGATGCTTTCAAAGAAAAAAGGGGAGTGTACCGATGAAAAAAATCCGAAAGCTGTTCTCTGCGCTTGCCGCAGCAGCAATGGCTGCCACAGCCATGCCCGTTCCGCCGATGTCCGCTTCTGCGGACGGCTACGGGCTGACCGCCCGCACACCGGCGGAGATCCGCGCGTTCTACGCGTCGCACCCGTGGGATGTCAGTGACAAAACGATCTTTGAGGAACAGCCCTCGGCCGCACAGCCGCAGGTGCTTGGTGCTGTCTCTGACGCGTCACAGGAGCGTGCCCTCAACTGTCTCAATTTTTACCGCTTTACAGCCGGTCTGCCGGCTGATGTGACGCTGGATGCCGGCTATTCGGAGATGGCGCAGGCCGCCAGTATGGTCAGCTACATGAACCGGTCGCTGAATCACGCACCCTCACAGCCGTCCGGTCTGTCTGACGAGCTTTTTGAACTCGGCAAGACAGGCTGCGGTTCCTCGAATCTGGCCGCCGGCTATTCCACGCTCCCGGACGCGATCGTGAACGCCTATATGACGGACAGCGACAGCTACAACATCCCGATGGTCGGCCATCGGCGCTGGATCCTGAATCCCGGGATGCAGAAAACAGGCTTCGGACAGGTCAGCAATTATTCCGCGCTGTATGCGCTGGACCGTTCGCGCAGCGGACAGTTCACCGGCGATTATGTCGCGTGGCCGCCTGAGAATATGCCGTATCAGCTTTACCGCAAATCAAACCGCTATCCGTTCTCGCTCTCGCTCGGCAGCGCCTTCGATGAGCCGAGCGCGGACAGTGTTTCGGTCACGGTCCATTCCGCGAAAAACAACACGGATTACACAATGGACAAGAATACGACCAATTATTTCGGCGTCAACAATCAGGGCTACGGCATGAACCGCTGCATCATTTTCTGGCCGGGCACATGGTTTGACATGGACGACCGGCTGACGGTCACGGTGAACGGCCTGACCAAAAAAGGTGCTCCCGCTTCGCTTAGCTACCCGGTCAGCTTCTTTGATCTGTACGCCGAGGACAGCCAGTCCGGTACAACAGCATCCGAGACGACCACGACCACTACGACATCCACGACCTTTCTGCCCGAGCTCCGCACGGGTGAGATCATGTACAGCTTCAGCGAACCCGGCAGAGAGTTCAAGGTGACCGTCACCCCGAGAGGCAAAACGCTCGAAAAGGTCTCCGTCCGGTTCTACGGCGTGAACGGCCTGATCACGGAGAAAACCCTTCTGAATGAGACACTCGCAGGAACGGATCCGTTCGTGGAGACCGTCATGGCGGACTATGTGACGTACAAGGTCAATATTTCGGTTTCCTACCGCGGCGACGCGCCGAGACTGCGCTGCGAATGTCTGGACGCCGGACAGTATGAAGTCACGGTTCCGAACGAACAGGATCAGGTCTATACCATGGGCAAGACCTTCAATTATGACAGGACCGGTTCCGCATTCCGCGTCAAGGTCGTGCCGAGCGGCGGCGCGCTGTCCCAGATCCGGCTGCGGTTCTTTGACAGCATCGGCGGCTCGCAGGAGGTCAGTGTTCTGAACAGCACGCACAGCGGCACATTTGAACAGACAGTGACCGCGCCCTATGAAACGAACAAGGTAACGGTAACTGTCTCGTTCCGCGGCGACATTCCGACCATTACCTGCGGAATGACCTCCGCGGTATCAACGAGCGCAACGACCGTCTCCACGACGACCACGGAAACAACGACGACCACCACACGCGCCTATGCCGCCCAGACAGTTTCCATGAAGTTCCGGTTTGCCTCAGAGGGAACCTCCTTCCTGGTCAGGGTCAGCAAGAGCGGCGGCACCATTGAAAGCGCAACTCTGAGCTACGGCGGGCGTCAGCTCGTAGTGGAAAGCAAACCGATAGACTGCCCGAAAGCCGGAACAAACATCAAATACGAGATAGATTCAGGCAGCCCGGTCAATGAGATCACACTGGAAATCACCTACACAGGCAGCCTGCCGGAGATGCAGGCGTATCAGGTCAGCGCGAACGGCCAACAGATCCCGGCGGAAATGAATCTCCGCGGCGACACGGACTGCAGCGGACACATCAACATCGCCGACGCAGTCATGCTCGCCCGCTATATTGCGGAGGACAGCGGCGTCAACCTGACGGCTGCCGGAAAACTGAACGCCGATACAGATGTGAACGGCCTCATCGAATCGGCTGACCTCGCACTGCTGCTGCAGTATCTGGCAGGGCATATCACAACGATCTGAACAGGGGGAACACGCATGGACGCACAGTCGCTTCAGCTGAAGAAGGACGAATTCATCCGCATCTACAACGAAAACATCCATCGGAAGGGCGCGGACAAGCTGCTGGAATATCTGCTCTCAGAGGAAAGCGATTTCTTCACGGCGCCCGCATCAACGCGCTATCACGGCGCCTATGAGGGCGGTCTGCTGGAACATTCCCTGAATGTCTACCACTGCCTGAAGGCCTATCTCGCGCGGGAGCGCGTGCGCGAGGTCTATCACATGGATTATCCGGATGAAAGCATTGCGGTCTGTGCGCTTCTGCATGATATCTGCAAGATGAATTTCTACACCGTGGATTACCGCAACAGCAAAAACGCGGCGGGGCAGTGGGAAAAGGTGCCGTATTACCGGATCGACGACCGCCTGCCATACGGACACGGCGAAAAATCCGTGTTCATGATCCAGTTTTTCATGCATCTGCGCAAGGAGGAGGCTATGGCGATACGCTGGCACATGGGTTTTTCCGGGCCGGAAGATCCGAACACGATCGGCAGGGCGCTGGAGCGGTATCCGCTGGCATTCGCGCTCTGCACGGCAGACATGGAGGCGTCGTATTTTCTGGAGGGCTCCGTCAGCGCGGCTGACAGCCGGTATGAAAACTGAATACGGTATCGCTCCGCGATGATTGATAATGGGACTCCGCCCCAAGCCCCGCTCACGGGACGGTGTCCCTTGAGAATCCCATTATAAAAGTTTTGGTCGAGCTTTTTCAAAAGCTCGCGGGGT
>JAGDBX010000043.1 GCA_018110935.1 Oscillospiraceae bacterium | reverse complement strand
TTGCTGCTTCTGACGGCCCGATGGCTCAGACCAAGGAGCACATCCTGCTCGCTCGCCAGGTCGGCGTGCCGGCAATCGTTGTCTTCATGAACAAGACCGACCTCGTCGATGATGAGGAGCTGATCGATCTCGTTGAGATGGATATCCGCGACACCCTGTCCAAGTACGAGTTCCCCGGCGATGACATTCCGATCATCAAGGGCTCTGCTTTCCAGGCTCTGGATTCCTCTTCCACCGACATCAACGATCCGGTCTACGCACCGATCCTTGAGCTGATGGATGCTGTTGACAGCTACATCCCGACTCCTGACCGTAAGGCTGATCTGCCGTTCCTGATGCCTGTTGAGGACACCATGACCATTTCCGGCCGTGGTACCGTTGCAACCGGCCGTGTCGAGCGTGGCCAGATCAAGGTCGGCGAGACTGTTGAGATCGTCGGTCTGAAGGACGAGAAGAGCTCCACCGTCGTCACCGGTCTGGAAATGTTCCGCAAGACCCTTGACTACGCTGAGGCAGGCGACAACATCGGTGCTCTGCTCCGCGGTGTTGCCCG
Source organism: Oscillospiraceae bacterium (assembly GCA_018110935.1). Taxonomy (GTDB): domain Bacteria; phylum Bacillota; class Clostridia; order Oscillospirales; family Ruminococcaceae; genus Firm-04. Next base: position 15,266 of record JAGDBX010000043.1, on the reverse strand, counting down.
TAAGGACATCGAAAGAGGTCAGGTCCTCTGCAAGCCGGATTCCATTCATCCGCACACCAAGTTCAAGGGCCAGGTCTACGTTCTGAAGAAGGAAGAGGGTGGCCGTCATAAGCCGTTCTTCACCAACTACAGACCGCAGTTCTATTTCCGTACAACTGACGTTACCGGTATCATCACGCTGCCGGACGGCGTCCAGATGTGCAACCCCGGCGACAACATCGAGATCTCCGTTGAGCTGATCACCCCGATCGCAATCGAGAAGGGCCTCCGCTTCGCTATCCGCGAGGGCGGCAAGACCGTCGGCTCCGGCGTTGTTATCGACATCGCTGAGTAATCTGAACCAAACGAATGCCGGTTCCTTCGGGAGCCGGCATTTTTTTGTTGTCACCCATTGAATTTTACAGAAAAATATGGTATAATTACTTTGTATGTGTGTGATGCGTTTTTTCGGGGAAGGAGTTCTGCGCGATGCCCAGATTCTTTGAAGATGCCTTTACGCCGGAGCATCCGGTACTGACCGGTTCTCATGTGCGGCATATCGGTTTTTCGCTGCGGATGCGTCCTTCCGAGACGCTGACGGTCAACGCCTGCGGCACGGATTATCTCTGCGAGATCACCGAGATCACAGGAGATGAGGTGCGGCTGCGCGTGCTGTCTGCTGTGCCGTGTGCGGCTGAGCCGACAGTTGAGGTCACGTTGTTTCAGGCACTTCCGAAATCGGACAAGCTCGAACTGATCATCCAGAAGGCGGTTGAGCTCGGCGTCACGGAGATCGTTCCCGTTCTGACACGGCGCTGCATTGCGCGGATGTCCGCGGGTGATTTCCAGAAAAAGCTGCCTCGTCTGCAGAAGATCGCGCAGGCGGCTGCTCAGCAGTCCGGCAGAGGCATGATTCCGCCGGTCGCGCCGCTGCACACGCTCACACAGGCGGCTGAGCGCATGGCATCGCTTGATGTCCCGCTTGTTCTCTATGAAAATACGCGGCAGGGGAGCATCTCCTTTTCTGCCGTTGATCCCGCCGCAAAACGGTACGGCATTTTTGTCGGCAGCGAGGGCGGCTTTGACAGTGAAGAAATCGACGAACTGACCGATAAGGGCGTACAGCCGGTCTGGCTCGGCAGCCGGATCCTGCGCTGTGAGACAGCGCCGCTGACCGCGCTTTCCGTGCTGATGTTCCGCACGGGGAATCTGGGATAAATATGATGAAGCTGATTTCAGCCCGCGCAGCAGCGAATCTGCTGCCGGACACACCGGGAAAGAAAATCAGGGGGTTCGGACGCCTGCCGCGTCCGGACAGGGAGGCGACCGCATGATTTATGTCATGAGCGATATACACGGCTGCCATGAACTCTTCCAGCAGATGTGTGAGAAGATCGGGTTTTCCGAAGAGGATGACCTGTATATTCTCGGCGATTTTATCGACCGCGGTGAAACGCCGATTCCTCTGCTGCTGGACTGCATGGACCGGATCAATGTCTATCCGCTGCTCGGAAACCATGAGGCGGTCATGCTGCAGTGCGTGACCGGGCTTCCGGCGGAGGCGACATTTGACACCGTTGCCGATTTCTATACGGAGGAGGGCATTGCGCTCTTTTCCGCATGGATGCAGAACGGCGGTGCCGTGACGCTCTCGCAGTTTCTGGAGTTGCCGCAGGAGCAGCGCATGGAACTGCTGGACTATATGAAAGAATTCCGGTTCTATGAGGAGCTGACCATGCCGGACGGCCGGCGGTTTGTGATGACGCACAGCGGCATTGAGGGCTTTGATCCCGCACTTTCGCTGGATGCCTATGAACCGGATGACCTGCTCAACGCACGCCCGCAGCAGACCGACCGGTTCTACGAGGATCGGACGCTGATCTTCGGGCACACGCCGACACTGACCTATCCGCAGCTGCACGGCAGAGCCGAGGTGCTCATTACGGATACTTATATCAACATCGACTGCGGCGCGGTATTTCACGAAGCGGGCGGAAAGCTCGCCTGCCTGCGGCTCGATGACATGGAAGTGTTTTATGTCTGAAAAAGCGAAACGGCAGCTCGGTGTGCTCGATCTGGCGCACCGCTGGCTTGCTGAGCGCGTCAGCGCAGGCGACACCGTGATCGACGCGACCTGCGGACGCGGCAACGATACAAGGCTGCTCTGTGAACTGACAGGCAGCACGGGGCGCGTCATTGGCTTTGATGTGCAGGCGGAGGCGATCGAAAGCACCGCAAAGCTGCTTTCCGGTCACGGCCTGGCAGCCGAACTGCATCAGGACAGCCATGCAAATATGGAGAAGTATGCCGATGCGGGGAGCGTTTCGTGCATTGTGTTCAATTTCGGCTGGCTTCCGCGGGGGAGCCATGAGATCTTCACGCAGGCGGAATCGAGCATCGCGGCGCTGGACGCGTCTCTGCGTCTGCTGAAAACCGGCGGCGCACTGGTGCTCTGCGTGTATTACGGCGGCGTCAACGGCTTTTCGGAGCGGGATGCGCTTCTCTCATATTTTGCCGGACTGGACAGCCGGTATTATACCGTTCTGCAGTGTCAGTTCCCGAACCGGACAGGCTGTCCGCCCTTTGCTGTGCTGATCACCAAGGACAGCGAGCCTGCAGTGAATGTCTGAAAATGCGCTGTGCTCCGCGTTCCGGATCCGCCGGAGACAGCTTTCCATGCAGTGTGACAGCGATGACTGTGAGCGGTCATCGCTGCTTTTGTCTTATTGTGCGGAAACGCGGATAAATTGCGGGATAACACTTTACTTTTTCGCGAAAATCGTGTATAATATTATATGTATGCCTTCGTGCGGAGAAATGCCCGAAGGCGGTATGTGTCGGAAAGGAAAATGATATGGATTCAATCTGGGATCAGCTCTATGCAGCTGCTAAGGCAGCACTCAATCCGCGAAGGATATCAGACTATGTGAGCGCCGGTGAGGTCGCAGCCGCGATCCTTTCAAAATCAGGCAGAATCTATACCGGCGTCTGCGTGGATACCTGCTCCACGCTCGGGATCTGTGCGGAGCGCAGCGCGATCTTCGCGATGCTGACGGCGGGTGAGCAGGAGATCGACAAGGTGCTGTGCGTGAAGCCGGACGGCAGCTCCGGCGCACCCTGCGGTGCGTGCCGCGAGCTCATGGTGCAGCTGATGCCGGAATCATACGGCGATATTGAGATCATGGTCAACAGGCAGACAGGGGAGGCCGTTCGTCTGGGCGACATCACCCCGATGTGGTGGATTCCGTAAACGGTGTTGTCTGCGGATCGCGGATGATCAAAAACGGATAACCCGCAACCGAAATCATGGAGGTTTATATGGCAAAGGACTGGAGCGCAGAGGAAACTGCGCGCATCATCAGTGAAGTGAAGAACCCGACCTGTTCCAATCAGGAGCTTGCAAAACAGCTCGGCAGATCGGCACAGAGCGTCGCGGCAAAAAAGCGGCATCTGGCCGGTCAGATGGAACCGGAGCAGAAAAACGAGAAGAAAAATGACCGGCACCGCGGCAGACGCGGCGGAAAAAAAGCCGCGCAGGCGGCAAAGTCCGCAAAGGATGCCGTGACCGCCGTGCAGCAGGAGCCGTCCGCAGGGAAGACGGAGACTGCCGTGACCGTTGAGCCGGAGAAAAAAACTTCGGATCGCCGTTCCCGCGGCAGACGCGGCGGAAAGAAACCTTCGCAGGCGGCAAAGCCATCACAGGATCCCGTGACCGCCGTGCAGCAGGAGCCGTCCGCAGAGAAGACGGAGCCTGCCGTGACCGCTGAACCGGAGAAAAAACCTTCGGACCGCCGTTCCCGCGGCAGACGGGGCGGAAAGAAATCCGCGCAGGCCGCGGCGCCTGTGCAGGAACCTCAGAAGGAGACAGCTCCGGAGAAGGTGCCGGAGCTGAAAATACCGGATATTGAGCGCGCTGCACTCGCGGAGCTCGACAAGTTCTTCCGCATCAGTGACCTGACAAAGCAGGCGGCGGAGATCGTTCCGGAGGAAAAGGCAGAACAGCCGGAGACACAGGAATCAAAGCCGGCAGAACGCCGTTCCCGCGGCAGACGCGGCAGCAGACGCTCTGCGCAGAACCGTCCGGGTGTCACCGAGACAGCAGTTCAGACACAGGAATCTGCGGCAGAGGCAAAAGAGCCGGCTGCGGCGGAAGAGCCTGAACAGGAGCTGCCAGCCGTGCATATCTGGACGCGTGAGGAGGATGCGATGCTGCTCATCGCGCCGCTGAGAAGTGAGGAGGATCTTGCGGAGGAGCTGCATTGCTCCCGTGAGGAGATCCACGCGCGCCGTGAGCAGCTCAAGAAGCAGCGCATGGAGGAGAAGGAGCGCAGACAGCGCGATTTCCATGCCCGCCGCGCAGAGGCGCAGAAGCGCCGCAGAGTGCCGCTGGAGCGCTGCACGACCGAACTGAAGACCGAGACGGAAGCGGCAGAGGAATGGGCGGAGGCGGAAGCCGCCGCATTGGCGGAGACAGAGGCCGCGGAAGACGGCGACAAGCGGATCGCGGCGATCCGTGCGGCGGTCTCCATGCTGCGCGGAAGCGCAGAAGCGGCTGCGGTACCGGCTGTGCGCGACTTCCTTGCAGTGACCGATTTCATCCTCGGCAGCGGCATCTGAGCCGTCCCGCGCATGAGAACAGCAAAATCATGGGCGGATTACCGCCTGATCGATACGAAAAACGGCGAACGGCTGGAGCGCTGGGGCGATGTCATTCTGATCCGTCCCGATCCGCAGGTCATCTGGCAGACGCCGCCGCTGACCGACCTCTGGGAGAAGGCCGACGGACACTATCACCGCTCAAAATCGGGCGGCGGACAGTGGGAATACCGCAGAAAACTGCCCGAAAGCTGGAATATCCGCTGGCATGACCTCAGATTCATTGTCCGCCCGACCGGCTTCAAGCATACGGGACTGTTTCCGGAGCAGGCGGTCAACTGGGAGTGGATGACGGAGACGATCCGGAATGCCGGAAGACCTGTCCGCGTGCTGAATCTGTTTGCCTATACGGGCGGCGCGACGCTTGCCTGCGCGGCTGCGGGCGCGGAGGTCTGCCATGTGGACGCGGCAAAGGGTATGGTGCAGTGGGCGCGTGATAACGCCGCGGCATCTGCCCTGACGGAAAAGCCGATCCGCTGGATCGTGGATGACTGCGAGAAATTCATCCGCAGAGAGGCTCGCCGCGGAAAGACCTATGATGCGATCATCATGGATCCGCCTTCCTACGGGCGCGGCCCGAACGGTGAGATCTGGAAGCTCGAAAACAGCATTTACGGGCTGGTGGAGGCCTGTCTGGATGTGCTGTCCGACAACCCGCTTTTCTTCCTGCTGAACAGCTACACGACAGGGCTTTCGCCGTCTGTCATGGGCTATCTGCTCCACTCCCTGATCGTGCCGAAATTCGGCGGAACGGTTTCCGCGGATGAGATCGGTCTTCCGGTGGAGCTTGCAAAGGCTTCTCTGCCCTGCGGCGCGACGGCTGTATGGTCGTGCGGTTCGGCAGCCCTCTGATCTGAAGCGGTCCGGATGATACCGGCCATTTCGCGGGGTTTTCCCGCAAAAGGAGCAACATGGAACCCTTAATCATCATCGACAATGTCCGGTTTTCATACCCGACAGGAGAGAATCCGGATGAACGCACGGAGGTGCTCAAGGGCATCTCCCTGACCTTTGAGCGCGGGGAACTGGTCGCGGTGCTCGGGCACAACGGCTCCGGCAAATCGACGCTCGCGAAGACGCTCAATGCCGTTCTTCTGCCGACCTCCGGTACGGTCACCGTTGCCGGAATGGACACAAAGGATGAGGAAAAGCTGCTGGATATCCGGCAGCACATCGGCATGGTCTTTCAGAATCCCGACAACCAGATCGTCGCGACGATCGTGGAGGAGGATGTGGCCTTCGGGCTTGAGAACCTCGGCGTTCCGAGTGACGAGATGCGCGTGCGCGTCGATCAGGCGCTGAACGCCGTCGGAATGTACGAATACCGTACGCACGCGCCGCATCAGCTGTCCGGCGGACAAAAGCAGCGTGTGGCGATCGCGGGCATCATTGCGATGCGCCCTGACTGCATCGTGCTGGATGAACCGACCGCGATGCTGGATCCGCAGGGCCGCAGGGAGGTCATGCGGACGATCAAGCTGCTGAACCGCGATTACGGCATCACGGTCATTCTGATCACGCACGAGATGGACGAGGCGGCACAGTGCGACCGCGTCGTCGTGATCGACCACGGTGAGGTGCGCATGGACGCGCCGCCGGAAAAGGTCTTTTCGCATGTGCGGGAAATGCGCGAGCTCGGGCTCGATGTACCGCAGGCGACGGAGCTCTGCGATCTGCTCCGGCAGGCGGGATATGATCTGCCGGATGACATTCTGCACGCTGACCAGTGCATTGATGCGCTGGCGGCACTATTCTCTCAGAAAGGAATCATCTCGAATGCCGGTTCTGGAAGCAATTGATCTGACCTACACATACAGCATCGGCACTCCGTTTGAGAAGACGGCGGTCGATCACATAGACCTGCAGATCGAGCAGGGCGAATTTGTCGGCATCATCGGTCACACCGGCTCCGGCAAATCGACGCTCATGCAGATGATGAACGGTCTTCTGCAGCCGACCTCCGGCACAGTGAAGCTCGACGGAAAGGATATCTGGGAGAAGAAGGCGGACCGCAGAGCGGTGCGCTTTCAGGTAGGGCTGGTGTTTCAGTATCCTGAATATCAGCTGTTTGAGGAGACGGTATACAAGGATATCGCCTTCGGACCGAAAAATATGGGGCTGGACGAAAAGGAGATCGACCGGCGTGTCCGTGAGACTGCTGAGGCAGTCGGGCTCAGCGAAGAACTGCTTCAGAAATCGCCCTATGAGCTTTCCGGCGGACAAAAGCGCCGTGCCGCGATTGCCGGTGTCATGGCCATGGAGCCGAAGGTGCTGATCCTGGATGAACCGACTGCCGGCCTTGATCCGAAGGGCAGAACAAAGATCCTTACGCAGCTCCGTGAATATCACAGGCGGACAGGCTGCACGGTCATGCTCGTTTCCCATTCCATGGAGGATGTCGCAAAATATGTTTCGCGTCTGCTCGTGCTCTCGCACGCAAAAGTCGTGTGCTATGACACGCCCTCAAATGTGTTTGCGCGCGGTGACGCACTTGCCGAAATGGGACTCGCGCTGCCGCAGATCACGCGCATTTTTCACGGTCTCAGGGCACGCGGCATCGTGGTCCCCGATGAGGTCTACACCGTGAAATACGGCGCGGAGCAGCTGCTCAGTCTGCTGAAGGGCGGTGAGGGAACATGCTGAAGGACATTACGCTCGGACAGTTTTTCCCGATGGATTCTGTCGTTCACCGCATGGACGCACGCTATAAGATCGTCATTACGCTGATTTTTCTGGTCATGCTCTTCTGGGGGCAGCATCCGACAGCGCTGATCGCGGGCTTCCTGTTTGTTGCCGTCGCGACTGTCTGCTCAAAGATCCCGCCGAAAATGCTGATCAAAAGCATCAGGCCGATCGTGCCGATCCTGATCATCACCGGCCTGCTGAACCTGTTTTTCTTCGGCGGCGGCACCGTTTACTGGGAATGGAAATTTCTGAAGCTGACGCAGCAGGGCATTCAGGCGTCCGTCTTTATGGTCGTGCGCATCTGTCTGCTGATCGCAGGTACCTCGCTGCTGACCTACACCACATCTCCGATCGTGCTGACGGATGCGATCGAATCGCTGCTTTCGCCCCTGAAGAAGCTGAAGCTGCCGGTGCATGAGCTTGCGATGATGATGACGATCGCGCTGAGATTCATCCCGACGCTGATCGAGGAAACAGACAAGATCATGTCGGCGCAGAAGGCACGCGGTGCGGATCTGGAAAGCGGCGGGCTGATGCAGCGTGCAAAGGCGCTTGTTCCGGTGCTGATTCCGCTGATCGTGTCGGCGTTCCGCCGCGCGGAGGAACTGGCGCTTGCCATGGAATGCCGCTGCTATCACGGCGGCGAGGGCAGAACACGGCTGCGTGTCCTGAAAAGCGGTCTCAGAGATTACATCGCGCTTGCGTTTACGCTTCTGCTGCTTGCGGCTGTCATCGTCATCAACGCAGTGGTATACTGAATGCGGCCGAACCCGGAGTACTGCTCCGCAAACGGCGGATGACGCCGGAAACAGAGAAAAAGAGAAGGGAGGCAGCGCCGATGCGGACGATCAGAATGACCGTCGCCTACCGCGGCACGCGCTACCACGGCTTTCAGCGGCAGCCCAATGCAAGAACCGTGCAGGAGGAGCTTGAGAAACAGCTTTCCCGTGTACTGAACGGCCCCGTGACCGTCTACGGCTGCTCGCGGACGGATACCGGCGTTCACGCAAATCAGTTTGTGCTGCATCTGCACACGGAGCGGGAGATCCGCTGCAAAAATCTGACGCGCGCCCTGAACGGCTATCTGCCCGATGATATCTCGGTGCTGGGCTGTGAGGACGCCCCGCCGGATTTTCACGCGCGGTTTGACTGCACGGGCAAGGAGTATCTTTATCTCATCCACAATCATGAGAGCAAAAACCCGTTCATGACCGATCTGGCCTTTCATTACCGCCGCCCGCTCGATGCCGCGCTGATGCACGAAGCGGCACAGGCCACGGTCGGTACGCATGACTTTCACAGCTTCTGCGCGCAGGCAAAGCCTGAGACGGACTGTGTTCGGACGATTTACGGGATTTCCGTAAGAAAATATGAAGATACGGTCAAAGTGCTTGTCAGCGGGAACGGTTTCCTGTATAATATGGTTAGGATCCTGGTCGGGACGCTGCTGGACATCAATGAGGGTGTGTTCCCGCCCGACGCGCTCGGGGAGATCATCGCGGCAAAGGACCGTCTGAGAGCCGGCAGAACAGCCATGGCACACGGTCTGTATCTGAACCGCGTGTTTTACGGCAGCACGCCGGTGACAGGGGAGACGGAAGGAGGGACAGCGCCATGAAGAGACATCGCGAGGAACAGGTCGATCTCTACGCTGCCCGCCGCCGGAAGCGGTACCGACGGATTCTCAAACGCAGTCTGGTGTTTCTGTCGATCGCCGCGATTTTGCTGCTGCTCTATCAGAAGCGGGACCTCTGGCTTCCGCGTCTGGAAACGATCGGCTCCAAGCATCCGGGAATGCACGGCGACTCCTTTACCGACGGCGATTTCCCGCTGGCTGTTTACGGCTCCGGTGATTATCAGGTCGGGAAGATGAACCAGAAGCTGCTCGTTCTGAGCGACAGTTATCTCAATATCTACGAAACAAACGGCACGCTCCATTCGTCGCGTCAGCATACCTACGGCTCGCCGATGCTGCAGTCGGCCGGCAATTACTCGCTGGTCTACGAAAGCGGCGGCACACGCTTCCGGCTTGACACGGGAAGCGGCATGAAATATGAAAAAACGATCTCAGACAGCATCATCTTCGGACGCGTCTCCGAAGAAGGAGAGGTCCTGCTTGTGACCTCCTGCGACAGCTGCGCCTGCCGCATGGTCATCTTCAATGTGAAGGGGCAGGCGTATTACGAGCGAAACTGCGTTGAGGACATCACCGAGGCGGCATTTACGCCGGACGGCACCGGCTGCTACGCGGTCACCATCCGCGTCAAAAACGGCACGATGCAGTCTGTCGTTCACGCATACAGCTTCAAATCCGGTGACCTTTGGAGCAGTCAGCCCCTTGACATGCTCGTCATTTCGGTATATAATACTGATAGCGGACTGTTCCTCCTCGGAGATGAAGCCGCCTGCTATCTGGACAGCCGGGGTGCCGTTCTGAGCACTTACCGGTATCCCGATGCGCTGGCCGGGGGGGACTGCATCGGAGACACAGCGGCCGTTCTGCTCCGAAACGATGACAAGCGTACCTATACCGTCGCGATCATGAACGGTGACGCGTCAAATCCCGTGCTTCATGTATATGATAAGACCGTCAAGAGCATCGGTCTGATGCACGATACCAAAAATGTGCTGGTTCAGCTCCGGTCGCGTCTGGAGTCTCTGCGGCTCAACGGATCGGTCGGGGATACCGCGGCTGTGACAGACAGCTGCAGCAGCTTCCTGCAGATCGGCAATTATGTGTTTCTGACGGGCTACGGCCGGATCGACCGTGTCGCCTTCAGAGACTGAACGAAGCGGACATTTGGCAAAGAGATATAAGCCTGCCGGAAACAGAACGGACAGGCGCAATTCGCACATCGCTGCGAGATATGGGAGGATAGAAAAGCATGAGCACCTTCTTCTGGTGGTTTTTCGACGCGTTAGTCATCATCATCTGCATTTTTGTACTGTATTCAAACGGAAAGCGCGGCGTCACAAAGGTTCTGCTGCTCGGCATCGGCTATTTTGTCGCCGCACTGACAGCATCTCTGGTGTCCACTGCCATGGCGCCTGTGCTCTATGATGGCATGACCGAGAGCACAACGGTCACAGCCATCGAGCATGTGCACAAGCATTATGACATGGCGGCGGGCATCGCGGCCAAGGTCAATATGCAGAATTACGGTTTCACGATCGACAAAGGCACTGTCCGGGAATACCTGGAAAACGAGAACTCAGACCGTTTCATCGGGCGGCTTTATACCGGCCTGAAGAAAAAAAATGAAGGCGTTGAGATCATGTCAGTAGATCAGATACGGCTGATGGTCTATGACGCAGTCAGGGAGGGCTACGGCAAGCAGCTCGAAGATGATCTGCCCGCCTATGTCCGTGCGCATTTTGAAGATGCATCCACCGCAGATCCGAATGTCATCAGAGAGCTGATCACGCTTCTGAACGATCCGAACAAGGGAACGGAGGCAGTGGAATACGCGGAGGATCAATTCGCGAAGGAGCCGACGCTGGAGCTGCTGCAGATCTTCAGCTATCTGATCATCTTCTCGATCGTCATGGTCGTTGCGGCGGTGATCGCGGCACTGATGGAGAACAAGTTCTTCTTCAACAACACGCGTATCAAGGAACGCATTCTCGGCGCGCTGGTCGGCGTGATCGAAGCGGTAACGGTACTGATGCTGCTGACGCTGGTCGTGCGGATGCTGGTCATGCTGGGCGGCGGCGAGCTGCTCTGCTTCAACGAGCCGACGATCCAGGAGAGCGTGATCTTCCGCCATTTCTATAACCACCTCGATATCATTCTCTGAGCGGGAACCGGGGCGAACAGGAAAGGAGCAGGCATCCGCTGCCGTGCGGATGCCGGAGTGATACAATGGTTTTATGCACACGGTGTAAAAAGAGACCCGCGGTCGTGTTCATTACGACGATGCACGGAAACGAAAAGCGCAATGAGGGGCTTTGTCTGGTCTGTGCAAAGGAGCTGGACATCCCGCAGGTCGCAGAATATATGGAGCACATGGGCATCACGGACGAGGACATCGAGCAGATGAGCGACCAGATGATGGACATGATGGAGGATGAGTCCTTCCAGATGGGCGGCGCCTCCACGCTCCCGAACTTCATTCAGAAGATGTTCCGTGAGAGTCCCGATGAGGACAGCGACAAGCCGGCGGACGGCAGCGAAGAAAAGCAGAAGCCGGAGAAAACCGCCGATCACCGTCCGGAACGCCCGGAGCGGCTTGAAAGGTCCGGGAAGCCGTCCGGAAAGCAGAAAAAACAGGATGACGGCAAAAAGGAACTCAAGTATCTTGACAATTACTGCACGAATCTCTCCAGGCGTGCCGAAAACGGCGAAATGGACGGTGTGATCGGCAGAGACAAGGAGATCTCCCGCGTCATTCAGATCCTGTCGCGCAGGCAGAAGAACAACCCCTGCCTGATCGGTGAACCGGGCGTCGGCAAGACGGCGATCGCGGAGGGCATCGCGCTTCGCATCGCGTCCGGCAATGTGCCGTTTCACCTGAAGGACAAGAAGATCTATCTGCTCGATATGACCGCGCTGGTCGCGGGCACACAGTTCCGCGGACAGTTTGAAAGCCGCGTCAAGGGACTGGTCGAGGAGGTCAAGGAGCAGGGGAATGTTATCCTGTTCATTGACGAGGTGCATTCTCTGGTCGGTGCTGGCGATTCCGAAGGCTCCATGAACGCCGCGAATATCCTAAAGCCCGCACTCTCAAGAGGCGAGGTGCAGGTCATCGGCGCGACGACCTTTTCGGAATACCGCAAATACATCGAAAAAGACGGCGCGCTGGAACGCCGCTTCCAGCCTGTCCGCGTGGATGAGCCGTCGGTCGAGGATACCGTCGCGATCCTCTGCGGCGTCGCGAAATACTACGAATCCTTCCACCGCGTGAAGATCTCGAAGGAGATGCTGCGGCTCTGTGCCGTACTTTCCGAGCGCTATATCACGGACCGTTTTCTGCCTGACAAGGCGATCGACCTGCTGGACGAAAGCTGCGCGTATGTCAGCATCCGGCATCCGGAGCTGACCGAGATGGAGCAGCTGGTGACGAAAATCGCGGAAAAAGAGGAGCAGATCGAGGCGATCGAGACCGATCCGAACCCCGATTATCAGCTCCTGGCAGAGCGCAAGGGTGAGCTCATTCATCTGAAGGCAAGGCAGGAGGAGCTGAACGCCAATCCGGCGGATGTTTCTGTCAGCGCCGCTGATCTTGCCCATGTCATCGAGATCTGGACGGGGATTCCCGCCAACAAGATCGAGGAGACCGAATATGTCCGTCTGCGTGAGCTGGAGTCGCATCTGAGTGCGCGCGTCATCGGGCAGGATGAGGCGATTCACGCACTGGCCGGCGCGATCAAGCGTACGCGTGTGCAGATGAGCCGCCGCCGCAGACCGGCATCGTTTATCTTTGTCGGCCCCACCGGTGTCGGAAAGACGGAGCTGGTCAAGGTGCTCTCAGAGGAGCTGTTTGATTCGCCTGAACCGCTGATCCGGCTCGATATGACCGAATATATGGAAAAGCACGCTGTTTCGCGTATGATCGGTTCGCCTCCGGGCTATGTCGGCTATGACGAGGCGGGACAGCTGACCGAAAAGGTTCGCCGCCGTCCGTATTCCGTCATCCTCTTTGACGAGATCGAAAAGGCGCATCCCGATGTCATGAACCTGCTGCTCCAGATTCTGGATGAGGGCAGGATCGACGACGCGCAGGGCAGATCGGTCAACTTTGAAAACACGGTCATTGTCATGACCTCCAACGCGGGCAGCACGGATAAATCTACCGGTGTCGGCTTCAACCGCACCGAAGGCGAGATCTCCCGCGACAAGGCGCTCAAGGCGCTCAAGGAGTTCCTGCGCCCCGAATTTGTCGGCAGAGTGGATGAGATCATTGTGTTCCGTCCGCTTTCGGTGGACGACTTTGCGAAGATCGCGGATCTGATGCTGAAAGAGACCGCCGAGGCGCTCTCTGAGCGCGGCATCACGCTCAGCTGGGACGATGCGTCACTCAGCTGGATTGCAAAGGAAGCACACGGCAAGAGCTACGGCGCGCGTGATATCCGGCGTGTGCTGCGGCAGTATGTCGAGGACAAGATCGCCGGCCTGATCGTGGACGGTGAGACACAGCCGGAAGTGATCCGCCTGACCGGTTCCGATGACGGCGTGACTGTTGCGGGTGAAACAGCATCGCCGGCTTCCGGGGAAGAGGCATAAAAGAAAGGGACGCCCGTCAGCGGGTGTCCCTTCTGTATATCTGACAGAATTCTGTTTGATCATCTAAAATCTGTTGACATGAAAAGCGAAATATGGTATAATATGATATGTGGATGATATACGGACAGGCCGTATATCCAAAGGAGGCACACAAATGGAAGTTACAGCAGAACGCGCAGCGCTGACGAAGAAAAATGCGGAAATCCTCATCTCTATGCTGGAGCACAGAAAGCTCAGATATGCGGTCGAGGAGCAGAGCGACGCACGGACGCATATCCGCATCAGCTTCACGGGCAATGATCTCCCCATGACGCTGCACATCATCCTGCGCGCCGACCGGCAGATCGTTTCGGTGCTGTCCGCGATGCCGTTCAAAATGGCTCCGGAGCGGATGCACGATGCGGCGGTCGCGGTCATTGCGGCAAATCACGGCCTGATTGACGGCTCGTTCGATCTGAATATGCAGACAGGCGAGATCTTTTTCCGTCTCACGACTGCTTATCTCGGCACGACACTCACTGAGGAGCTGTTCTCTTATTTGATGTTTGTTTCGGCTGAGACAATCGACCGCTTCAATGACCGGTTCAACGACCTCAACGACGGAAAGCTCGATCTTCCCGGCTTTCTGGAGGCAGATGCCGCAGACGAGCGGCCGAGGAATGAAACGGGGGTGTGAGCCTTGCGGGCTTATCTCACGGCCTATCTGGCGGAAATTGAAAAGCTGCTCAGTGACAGTGCCGCAGATACGGACTATGATGCCGTGATGCGCCGGCACCTTCAGATGATCGGCTTCATGCAGCATGAACGGCTGATTCATTTTCTGGTGACGATGCTTTTTGCTCTTGGTTTTTTTCTCGTTCTCGGTTTTTTCCTGATGACAGAGCAGATCATGCTGGTTCCGCTGATGGTTCTGATTCTCGTGCTGCTTGTGCCGTATATCATGCACTATTATTTTCTTGAAAATTCCGTTCAGAAGATGTATAAGCTTTATGATGAAATCAACAGCCGGAAAGCCGGGGTTCAGCCCTCAGGCGATGCCGGCGGCCTGAAAGGCGGGGGATAACATGGAACTGTTCCGGCCGCTGCCGGCAGAGGAATTCCGGCAGATTGAAGCCAACGGTTTTGCGTCGTTTCCGGCGCGCAGCAGCGGACAGCAGCTTTTCACGGCACTGCTTTCGCACGAAGGCGCGGCGGAGATCGCGCGGCGGATGCGCATTGAAAAGCAGGCGGAGCACACGGTTTATGTGGTTGGTTTTCTTGTGGAGGACGCCTATATCCGGCAGTTCTCCGTGCAGAACAGCGATCAGCCCGAGCGCAGTGCGCTGTGGATACCGGCAGAGGAGATCGACATTCTGAATCAGCATCTGGTCGGAAAGATCCGGATGCTGGACTGCTTTGAGATCGACCGATCTGACGGAGACATCTTTTTTGCCTGATCGAAATACCCAGAGCCCTCGTCTTCAGGCGGGGCTTTACTCTCCTCATAACGGGATTCTCAAGGGACACCGTCCCTTGAGCGGAGCCCCATTATAATCATCGCGGAGCGATACTATTTAGGGGGAGCCCTCTATCGCAGGGCTCCCCCTCTTGCCGCTACGCGGCAATTCACCCCTTTCGGAGCTCTTCTGATGCGGAGAGATTTCGCCGCCTGCGGGCGGCGACTTAGGGCTCTGCCCTAAGAACCCGCAAGCCTTTGAAAAGGCTTGACCGAAACTTTTATTTT
>JAGDBX010000042.1 GCA_018110935.1 Oscillospiraceae bacterium | reverse complement strand
TTCTACGGCATTTCGCCCGACTGTGTCACCGCCGGAAACGGATCGGATGAGATCATCACGCTGCTTCTGAACTGCTTTCTTGAAAAGGGCGCGAAGCTGGTGACGGTTTCGCCGGATTTTTCGATGTACGCGTTCTACGCGGGGCTTGCGGAGCTTGAAGTCATCACGGTGCAGAAGGAAGAAAATCTGCAGATCGACATGAACAAGCTGATCGCGGCCTGTCAGAAGGCAGATGCGGTCGTCTTCTCAAACCCGTGCAACCCGACCTCGCTCGGCATTCCGCGGGCGGAGATCATCCGGCTGATCGAATCGGCGCCGGACTGCATGATCATCGCGGATGAGGCCTATATGGATTTCTGGGACGAATCGGTGCTCGATCTCGTCACGAAATACGACAATCTGATCGTGCTGCGCACCTGCTCCAAAGCGATCGGTCTGGCTGCCGCACGCATGGGCTTTGCCGTGATGGATTCCTACAAGACCGGTCTGCTCCGCGCGGCGAAATCGCCCTACAACTGTGACGCGGTTTCGCAGATGATCTGCTCAACCGTGCTGCGCGAACAGTCACTGCTCAACAACTGCCGCGATGAGATCGTCGTGCAGACACAGCGGCTCTACACTGAGCTTTCGGCACTTGCAAAGCAGCATCCGGAACTGATCGACATGGTCTATCCGCCGCGCACGAATTTCGTCTTTGTGCAGACGGCATACGCAAAGGAGATCTATGAGGCGCTGCTGAATGCGGGCATCGCTGTCCGCTGCTTCCCGAACGGTCTGCGCATCTGCGCGGGCACGCGAAGAGAACACACGCTGCTGCTGAGCGAACTGGAGAACATCCTGCAGCCGAAATAAAACGGCAGAAAGGGTACATGCCATGAAACACCGTTTGAGCGCTGCATTTGCAGCCGCGCTTTCTGTTCTGCCTTTGCTGACCGGCTGCGGATCGCAGCAGCAGTCCTCTGCCATGCCGGAAACAGGTTCCGTGACGGCGGAAACCGCCGACACAACAGAACCGGCGGCTTCCTCCGCGGATTTTGAGATCACCGATCCGTTTCAGTATGAAGCCGGAAAACCGGAGATCACTGACAACCGTGAGGGCGTGAAGGATGTCTTCTTCTACCGTGACGGCATCCGCATCCGCGGACAGCTTTTTGTGCCGAAGGGCAAGGGGCCGTTTCCGACAGTCGTGCTCTGCTCCGGCATGACCGTTTCGTTTACCAATTATAATGATGAAGCGGAGAAATTCGCCGCAAACGGTTATGCTGCAGTGGTCTTCGATTTCATCGGCGCTGTGCAGAACAACATCGCAGGCAGAGGCAGCGGGGGCGAACCAACAGAATACTCCGTACTGACCGAAGCCAAAGATCTGAATGTCATTCTGGACTCTCTGTCCGCACTGCCGAAGGTCGATCCGGACAAGGTATTCCTGTTCGGGCACAGTCTCGGCGGGCTCGTTGCCACTTATATCGGCTGCAGAAGACCGGATGACATCCGGGGCGAGATGCTCGTCGAACCGGGCTATCATTTTCCGGATGAAGCCAGAAAATACATTGATGGAGAGGCAAACGGTGATTTTTCGCAGATTCCGGAAACCGTGACGAACTTCGGATCTGTTGTCGGCAGGATATTCTTAACGGATATCTATGATTTTGACATCTACCGGTATATGCCGGAGTGCAGAAAAGATGTACTGATCTTCCTCGGCACACAAAACAGTCTCGGTGTCGATCACCGCGAGTATTTTGACCGTGCGGAGCAGGCGTTTCCTTCTGCTGAAGTCAAAGTGATTGAAGGCGCGGATCATAATTTTCAGGGTGCGCACGGCGAACAGATGACAGATGAATGTCTTTTGTTCCTCAGAAAGCATCTTGCGGACGGTGCCTGAGTTCAGCGTTTTTACGATCGCAATGCCCCCGCCTGACGGCGGGGGCATTTTTGTCATCAAAGCGGGATGCTCAAGGGACACTGTCCCTTGAGCGGGGTTTGGGGCGGAGCCCCATTCTGATCATCGCGAAGTGATACCTTAAGGACGAATCGCTCTGCGATTCGCTTAGGGGGAGCCTCTATCGCAGGCTCCCCCTCTCGGCAAAACGATCCACCGGATCGTTTTGCTCGATTCACCCCTGCCGAGCTCTTCTGATGCGGGGAGTTTCGCCGCCTGCGGGCGGCGACTTAGG
>JAGDBX010000041.1 GCA_018110935.1 Oscillospiraceae bacterium | reverse complement strand
TTGCTTTGCCGCTCCGCCGCGCACGGTGACATTCTGATTTAAGCTATCGCTCCGCGATGATCATAATGGGGCTCCGCCCCATGCCCCGCTCAAGGGACAGATGTCCCTTGAGAATCCCGTTATGAGGACATGAAAGCCCCCGCCTGACGGCGGGGGCATCTTTTCGTTCGCCCAAAATAAAAGTTTTGGTCGAGCTTTTTCAAAAGCTCGCGGGAGTCCAGAGGGCAGCGCCCTCTGGTCGCGCTCCGCAGAGCGCGGAACCCCCCGCATCAGAAGAGCTCGGCAGGGGTGAATCGAGCAAAACGATCCGGTGGATCGTTTTGCCGAGAGGGGGAGCCTGCGATAGAGGCTCCCCCTAAAATAAAGTATCGCTCCGCGATGATCAATAATGGGGCGCTGCCCCATACCCCGCTCAAGGGACAGTGTCCCTTGAGAATCCCGCTTTGAGAACAGCAAAGCCCCCGCCGTAAGGCGGGGGCTCACGCTGTTAAATCACGCAGGAGGCGTGCCGTGTCACATGGCACCCGACATTGACCGAGACCGGCAGTCCCGCAATATGCGTCGGCGCCTGCTCAATGTTGACCGCGAGCGCAGTCACAGTACCGCCGAAGCCCTGCGGCCCGATCCCGAGCCGGTTGACCGCTTCCAGCATTTCCTGCTCCAGTGCCGCGTAGAACGGCTTTTCATTCCGCACGGCAATATCACGGCAAAGCGCTTTTTTTGCCAGAAACGCACACTGCTCAAAGTCTCCGCCGATGCCCACGCCGACCACGATCGGCGGGCAGGGATTGCTGCCGGCCTTTCTGACCGTCTCTGTCACAAAGCCGACAATATCCGCGCGGGATGCCGCCGGCGTCAGCATTTTCAGCGCGCTCATGTTCTCGCTGCCGAAGCCCTTCGGGCAGACATCTATGCGGATCTGTTCGCCCGGCACGATATCAAGATGCAGCACGGCCGGCGTGTTGTCGCCGGTGTTGACGCGCTCCAGCGGATCACCGACCACGCTGCAGCGGAGATAACCGTCCAGATAGCCCGCGTGAACACCCGCGTTGACGGCTTCGCGCAGATCACCGCCGGTAATGTGCACATCCTGCCCGATCTGCAGAAACACCACCGCCATGCCCGTGTCCTGACAGATCGGGAGACCGGTCTGCCGTGCGGCATCCAGATTCGCGCAGAGGTCGGCAAAAACGCTTTTTCCGGCCTCAGACTGTTCCTGCGCGGCGCCGCAGCGGATGCACTGCTCCAGCGAAGCGGGCAGCTCGGAATTCGCCTTCATACAGAGCTGCCGCACGGCCGCCGTGATTTCAGAAGCGTTGATCTCTCTCATGGTCAGATTCCCCTTTTCGTTCTTGATGTATACAGTATACCACAAAACCCGCGATTCCGCAAGCGGGCAGACAGCAGACAGAGCAGACGGATCCCCCGCCTGCTCTGCGTTCTGTTCTCAGATTTTTGCGCGCTCCGCAACAATTTCCGCCAGCTCGCCGACATTCTTCATGCCGGAAACCTCGCGCATCTGAAAGCGCATTCTGAACTTCCGCTCGATCTCGGAGATCAGGTTGAAGTGCTCGACACTGTCCCAGCCGTCCACATCGGCGGCGGTCATCTCCTCACTGAGCTCGATGCTGTCGTCATCAAACACCTCGCGGAATACCGGCGTCAGCATCTCCATTGCTTCCTGCTTTGTCATGTTGTTTGCTCCTCCCGTTTTATTCATATAGGTAAACCTGCAGGACCGGCTGCACGCCGGCGATCTTGCAGGGGTCTCCGCTCATGCGGATGCCCGCCCCCTCAGGGGCTTCGTTTCCGTCCGCGTACCAGCAGTGCGGGCTTTCGCATCCCGCGGCCGCCGCATAGGGTGTCAGGCAGAGCGCGTCACCCGTGCGGGATGCCGGAAACCGGCGTGTCTGCGGCCCTTCGATCAGAACCGCCTCGGCACGGCATGGAACCGCTGCCGCTCCGTCCGCCGGCAGAAGCGCCAGCGCCTCCGCACAGACGGTTTTCCGGAAGCTGTCCTGCAGCCATTCCTCCAGACAGCTCCCGCGGAAGCTGTTTGCGGGCACGGTGTCCGCGCTTCCGTACTCCAGATGTCCGCGTGCGTCCGCGTCGGCACTGCGATACCAGAATTCCCCGCGCTCCGTGCGCTTCTGCACGACTGCGCGGTTGAAGACCTGCGCGTCCAGAATGTGAACGGCGCGCAGGAACAGTGAGCTGCTCTCACGCCCGACAGCCCGCCAGCGGACCGGCTGAAACCGGAACCACTGCGGCGCGCCGCCGCCCGTGATGCCGCGGTAGCGTTCGCCGTCAAGCGTCAGATCGCGGAACAGGCGTCTGGGGTTCAGCTCCGCCCAGCCGGAAGGATCGCCGCCCAGATCGGCCAGCCTGCCGCTGACCGCGCGGTCAGAGACGGGTGCCTGCGGGTAGCTTCCGAACAGAAACACTCTGTGCAGATATTCCGTCATGCCGCGCTCCTTTCCGCCGCATCACTGTCTGCGGATCTTCTCGATCTCCTTGGCGTTGCCGCCCACCGCACTGAAGGTGTTCATCGCAAAGAGCACATCCGTCGCGCCGATCTCCTTCAGGTACGAAATCGCGTTTTTCGTGAAAAAGCGCATATCAATGACCGTGATCTCCTCAAAGGACGAGGTGAGCCACGGGATCAGCGCGTTGCCGTAGCTGTCCTTGATGACGGCGAGCTTTCTGCCGTTCCGGACATTCGTCTCGATCTTCGTCACGCGGTCGTCGCCGCCCAGATAGACCATATACCAGTCAGAGCGGTTGACATTGTCCACATTGAGGAACAGCGAACCGCTGCGCCTGTTGGTCAGATTTCTGTTCCAGTAGGTGACGCTGAACTCCGCGTGCGGGACATACCAGAAGAAGTCCTCCGGATTGTTTTTCAGCGTCGCGTCACCGGAATAACCGTACAGCGTACCGACATAATCCGGCTTGACCATCTTGTCATAATCGGAAATTCTCGCAAACGGCACTCTGGCCGCCGCCGAAAACGCCTCCGCGGCATAGAACGCGCCGAGCGCAGACCAGTGGTGGTCGGTCCGCATGAAGATCGGCTCATCCGCGTGCTTTTCCAGCGGGGTGTAGATGTCTACGCCCTTTGCGCCGACCAGATGCTCGTTGATGTGTTCGATGTTCTTCTGCTCGCTGCCGATCAGATGCCGGAATTTCTCCGGCGTGTAGAAGGAACACGGTGTCGGGGCGACCATCGACCAGACCTGTACGCCGCTGCCGAGCTCCTGCTGATACCTGTTCAGGTAGGAAGCGTAGCGTTCGCCGTTGGCATAGCTGCCGCCGAAGAGCATGATGCCGCGCTTGTTCGCCACGAGGATGTTTTTGCTCATCTCACCCTCGTCCTTGTTGTCCTCACCGCCCTGCTGCTCCTGCGTATCGCCCTCCTGCGCCGTAACCGTCATCGTGAAGCTCGTCTGCGAGAGATAGGCCAGCGGGTCCTCCGTGACGGCAGTTGTCACAGCCGGTTCCTCATCCCCTCTGACCGGCGCGCCGCCGTGCAGCACGGCCTGATCCTTCTGCAGCCCCATGTGCTGGCGGATCACCGCCGTAAGGTTCTTGAATACGGAGCGGAACGGCACGGTGTCATTATAGTATTCCGCGACACCGGCGGTATATTCTCCCTTCAGATAGCCGTCAACCGAAAAGTCCGGCATCTCCGCAAGCCTGCGGTTTTCGATCTCGGACACGGTCGGGCGTTCAAAAATGAACATCCCCGCGGCAATGCCGAACAGCATCAGGAGACAGACCGCGATATTGATGTACGCCGCGTGTCTTCGCGTCTGCGGGCCGGCAAAGCGCGCCTGCTCCGCTGCGGCGTCGCGCTTCCAGCTCCGGTTGGTTTTGCGGTAGAGCTGCTTTGCGAACTGCTTTGCGGCGGCGTTGTCGTGCCGGTACTGGATCGCGGCGATCTCCATATCGCGCTCATGCGAAACAGCCTTGCTGAAATGGGCGGTCGGCGGCTCGTATGCGGGTTCGTCCGCGCCGGCGTTCTCCCGCTCCAGACGCTGCCTGCGCGCCTCGGTGATCGCGTCCACATAGGATTTCGGCGGCTCGGCGGGCGTCTCCTCCTGCGGCTCCTCCGCCGCCAGCTTTGCCACGATCGCGTCCACATATTTGCCGGACTGCGGCACAGCGGGAGTCGGCAGGCTTTCCGCCGCCGTATCGACAGCGGGCTCCTCCGGCAGAACGGGCATGTCTGTCTCATCGGGCAGCTCGATGCCCTTGTGTGCCGCGACCTGCGCGACAATGGCATCGACGACCGCCGCGGGCGATTCGCTGTCCAGGTCGGGAACATTCTCAAAGACGGGGGCATCCTCCGGCACCGCGGAGTATGTCTCTTCCTCCTCTGCCGCCTGCAGATCCTGCTCGGCGGCAAGCTGTGCGACGATCGCGTCGATCTCGCCGGTCTTTCCCGAAACGAGCGACGCGTTCTTTTCTGCCGCGAGAACGGCCACAAGCTCCTCGGTGCCGCCGCGGTGCTCTGTCTGCTCCGTCTCGCCGGCCGCCTTCCGGAGTGCCTCCAGCCAGCGGAACACACCGGTATTTCCGAAATCGCTGCCGGTCTTGCTCTGCGCGGCCTTCTTTTCCCGCTTTGCGGCAGCCTTCGCCTCCGCGAGCAGCGCCTTTGCCTCTGCCGCGGCCTTTCTCTTGGCCTCGCGCTCCTTTGCGGCAGCCTCTCTGCGGATCGCGCGTGCCTTTGCGATCGCTTCGCGCTTTTCGGAGCGGGGCTCCTTCGGCGCAGCGGTGTCTTCCGCATCTATGGCAATATCAATGTTTTTCTCGTCCGGATTGATGAGTTCGGGATCCATGCGGTCTGACACCTCTCTTTCATATCAGGATTGCTGAAATTATCCGGTTCAGGTGCATCATAAGGCGATGCCTCAGAATCTGAAATACAGGAACGGGTTGTTTGTGGCGTCCACGAGCAGGATACTGCTGACAGCCAGCAGCACCGCGTTGCTGACGACGCGGACACACTCGACCGCTCTGCCGGCCGCCGGGGTTTTCATCGAGAGCTTTTTCAGCCCGTCCATCAGCGGGAAGCAGCAGATGACCGCCGCGAGCAGCAGAAACAGATTGTTCTGCACCGAAAGCGCCGTGACCTCATCGAACAGGCGGTTGCCGTTCAGACCGATCAGGTCGCGGAAATAATGCAGGAGCTTGCCGAGATCCTCAAAATAGAAGATGCCGAAGCCGACCAGAATCACGAGCTTGCTGTAAATATGCCGGACCGGCAGCGGGATCGCCCTGATGCGCTTCTTGCCGATCAGCTGTTCGATCCAGATGAACATGCCGAAGTAAAGGCCCCAGATGATGAAGTTCCAGCTCGCGCCGTGCCAGAAGCCCGTGCAGAACCAGACCAGAAACAGGCCGCCGTATTTTCTGCGCTTGCCGAAGATCGGCACATAGAGCAGATAATCGCGGAAGAAGGTGCCCAGCGAGATATGCCAGCGCTGCCAGAATTCCGAAATGTCACGGCAGAGGAACGGATGCCGGAAGTTCTCGTCAAAGTGGAAGCCGAACATCAGGCCCATGCCGATCGCCATGTCGGAATAGCCGGAGAAGTCAAAATAGATCTGCATTGCGTAGACGGCGGTCGTATACCACGCGCCCGCGACGGATATCTCTCCGCCGCCGAAAAACGCGTCCACGATGACGGAAAGGTGGTTTGCGATGATGACCTTTTTCGCGAGGCCGACGATCAGCCGCGTCAGACCGTCGCTGAAGTCGGTCAGGTTGATCTTTCTGGTGCGGATCTCGTTTTCGATCGTGCTGTAACGGACGATCGGGCCGGCAATCAGCTGCGGGAACATGGAAATATAGAGCAGAAAATGCAGCGGATTGCGCTGGACATCGACCTTTTCCCAGTAGAGGTCGATGATATAGGACAGGATCTGGAAGGTGTAGAAGCTGATGCCGATGGGCAGCGTCAGATGGGGGACCGGCAGACTGACGCCGGGAATCCGGTTGAGATTGACCGCGAGGAACGCGCTGTACTTGAACAGCAGCAGCAGCCCGATGTTGAAGAGCAGGCTGACAATCAACAAAAACTTCCCTGTTTTCGGCTTCTGCCGCGCCGCCCCGATGCCGAGGCCGAGCAGATAATTGACCAGCACGCTTGCGAGGAGCAGCAGGATATAGACCGGTTCTCCCCACGCGTAAAATATCAGCGAAAAAATCGTCAGTACGATGTTTTTGCCCGTAATAGACGGCGAAAGCCCGTAGCACAGAAGGCATACGGGCAAAAACAGGTACAAAAAGATCAGGCTTGAAAAGACCATGTTGTACTCCCGTTTTTGCAGCAGGGCAGACTTCGCCCATCCTGCGTTTTCCGTTGTTCTTCACACATTTTGTGAAGCGGATCTCCGCCGGACAGCGTGTCCGCTTTTTATTGCAGCCGGATTTTCACGCATTCGGACTGCATCTTATATTATACCGCAAAAAAAACGATTTTGCAAGATGCCGGAGAAAATTTTTTCTTTGAACGCAAACTTCGGCAGTATGACGAAAAACCGCGCATTTTCGTGCGTTCCGGCAGCAATCTGCTGTACGGGAGCGGCACGTCGGGAATCAGCCTGCGCTAATTTTTACAAAACCGCTTGACAAACATTTGTTTCTGTGCTAGAATATAGGTACGAACGGATGTTCTTTCGCGATCAGAAACCGGCAGACAGCACCGCAGAGACGGGCTCCGCCCCGCCCGTTTCCGGCAGACTGCTGCCGCGTTCTTTTCAGACGGTAAAGAACATTTGTTCAAAGTAAAAAACCGATCTCCGGAAAACAGAAACACCGGAGCTGACACGGGGCGGCCGCAAAACGTGCCGTTCCCTGAGGGGAGGAAAGCAGGAAACCATGAACAGAACCGAAAAAACGAATCAGCCAACAGCGGTCTATACCGCGATGCTGCTGGAATACAGCCGCGCCGCCGAGACCGTTCTGCGGAGAGAGAAGGAGCTGAAACAGGAGCTGCGGCATATCCGCGCGGTGCGCGGCAGCGGCCGGAAGCGTCAGGAGCTGATCCGCCGCATCCTGCTGCTCGGCGAAGAGCTGAGCGAAATGCGCGAGACCATGCGGAATATCCGCGGCTACGCGGAGCGGGAGGTGCAGTCTTGAGCCGGACAGAGCGAAGAACGGATGCCGCACTGTTCCGGCGCATTTCCGCACAGGATGCACTGCCGTTTGCCGGTGAGGAGGAACCCTCTCCGGCCGAGCAGGCGGCACAGCGCTGCTGGAGAAGTGAACTGACGGAGCGGCAGCGGCGGTATTTTCTGTATTATTACCGCGACTGCATGACGATGCGGGCAATCGCGGCACACTGCGGCGTCAATGTCTCAACCGTTTCACGGACACTGCGCCGCGCCCGTCTTCGCCTGTGCCGTATCCTGCGGTATTACTATGACGAAAGCTGAGCACGGCAGCCGCGCTTCGGGTGATGCTTTTTTCAGCAGATGCGTCAGTTTCACGGCGTAATTTGCATGATATTGCGAATTGCGATTATTGTTGAAAATCAAAGGAATAAAGAGAAATCAGGAGGAATCACCATATATTTTCATTTCCGATTTGTTACGGCATTTTCCGGAGGTTTGACAGCCGCAGAGAATCGTGATATCATTTTACCATCAGGAGAGCAAAGAAGTCTCCGGTCTTTTTCCAGTCATGATAGGAAAGGTAAAAATGAAAAGAAAACTGACTGCCTCTATGCTTGCGGTCATGCTGCTGCCCGCGCTCTGCGCCTGCGGAAACGACAGTACTCCTGCGGTACAGCCGGCGGCGGATTTCG
>JAGDBX010000040.1 GCA_018110935.1 Oscillospiraceae bacterium | reverse complement strand
GAGCTCCGAAAGGGGTGAATTGCCGCGCAGCGGCAAGAGGGGGAGCCCTGCGATAGAGGGCTCCCCCTAAGCGAATCGCAGAGCGATTCGCCCTTAATGTATCGCTTCGGGATGATCAATAATGGGGCTCCGCCCCATGCCCCGCTCAAGGGACAAATGTCCCTTGTGAATCCCGCTATGAGGACACGAAAGCCCCCGCCGTCAGGCGGGGGCTTTCTGGTCTCGTAGCAGATCGTTTTCTGTCAGGCTTCGTCCGTTTTCGGTGCCGATTCTGTGTCTGCCGTATCATGAATCTGGAACCAGAATGTCGTGCCTTCGCCCACGCGGCTGTCTACACCGAAGGCGTAGTCGTGCAGGCGCAGGATCGCCTTGACGATCGAAAGTCCGAGTCCTGTTCCGACGACCTTGCGTGTGTAATTCTCGCTGCGGTAATACTTGTCGAAGATACGGGAGATCGTTTCCTGATCCATCCCCTCACCTGTATCCCGCACGGATATCCGGATACCTTCCGGTGTGTGCTTCTGCGTGACAAAGATCTGCTTGTCCTCGCCGGAATAGTTCATCGCATTGTTGATCAGATTGCAGATGACCTGCTCGATCTTTCCGGCATCGCAGCATACCTGTGCCGCTCCGTCTGTTTCCAGCGCAAACCGGAAGCCGGAGACACCGGAAAGCCCGCGATAGCGCTCCACGATCTCGGTCAGACGCTGCTCCATGTCAAATTCCGTCCGTTCCAGCTGCATCTTGCCGTTTTCCAGCTTGGAAAGATCCAGAATATCATTGACCAGCGCGGTCAAACGGTCGGTTTCCTCAATGATGACATTGAGATGCTCATTTCGCTTGACCGGATTGTCGCCGGACAGGTCGCGGATCATCTCGGCGTATGCCTTCAGCATGGTCAGCGGCGTGCGCAGATCGTGAGAAGCGTTGGCAATGAGGTCGCGCTGCATCGAGTCGATGCGGTTGATCTCGCGGCTCGCGTAGGTCAGCGTTTCCGCAAGGCGGTCCGCCTCGTCATAGCTGCCGCCGGTGAAGCGGATGTCATAGCGCCCGTGCGCCAGCTGCTCCGCCTCCTTTGTGACCGTCACGATCGGCTTTGCGAGCCGGTTCGACACAATGAAGGAGATCGCGAACGCCAGCAGAATCAGGATCACGGTAATGATGATGAGCATCTTCTGCAGAACGCCGACGGTCATGGCAACGGGTGCAAGCGGCGTGTTCATCAGCAGATAGGCCTCCGGCTTCTCCGTGCTGCCAATCGTGCAGGCATAGATGAGAAGCATGGAACCGGTCTGCTCATTCGGGCTCTTGCGGATCAGCACGCCGCTGCCCTCCTCGCGGAGTGCCCGGATGGCGGCCGCTGACTTGTTGTTCCTGCCGTGAATGACGCAGTTGATGCCCAGCACATCGCGGCTGTAGATCAGCGGACGCTGCAGCGAATCAAAGATTGTGATGCAGAGATTGCAGTCCACGGCGGCCTCATCGCAGGTGCTGCGCAGCTGGTCGGCGTCGCCGGTCTCATAGGCGGCGATGATGCGGTCCGCCTGCCGTCCGACCTCCTTCGCCGTCATGCGGTCGTAGAAATTCTGCAGAAAGATGATCTGGCTGAGCCAGAGCAGCACAAAGACCGCGACGACAAAGACCATGAACCATGTCCAGATATGCAGCCGCATCGGGCTGCTTTTTTTCATCTCAGGCTTCAAACTTGTATCCCGTTCCTCTCAGCGTGACAATGAATTTGCGGTATTCGCCGAGGCTGGAGCGGAGCATTTTGATGTGCGTATCGACGGTGCGGTCGTCGCCGAAGAAGTCATAGCCCCAGACCTCCTCCAGCAGCTGATCGCGCGTCAGCGCCAGATTGCGGTTTTTCACCAGATAGAAGAGCAGGTCGTATTCCTTCGGCGTCATATTCGCCTTTTCGCCGTTGACATAGACCTCTCTGCCCGCCATGTCGATCTCAAGGCCTTCAAAGGTCATGCGCTGCGGCAGCTGCGGCGCGGCACTGCGGCGCAGCACCGCCTTGACGCGGAGCATCAGTTCCTTCGGTGAAAAGGGCTTGATGACATAGTCGTCCACACCGGCTTCAAAGCCGTATTCCTTGTCATATTCCTCGCCGCGTGCGGAGAGCATGATGACCGGCGTGTTCTTGGTCTTGCGGATCTCCTTGCAGGCTGCAAAGCCGTTGAGCCGCGGCATCATGACATCCATGATGATCAGGTCGAAATCCTCCGCGCGCGCCTTGGTGACCGCCTCCATGCCGTCAGCCGCCTCCGCGACCTCATATCCCTCAAATTCCGCGTATTCCCGCACAACATTGCGGATGTTCGCTTCATCGTCCACGACCAGCAGTCTGATTTTCTTGTCCATGTCAGTTCCTCCGGTTTCCGCCGCCCCGCTGCAGTCTCTGCGGGCAGTCTGCGGCTATAATCAAAACTATTATAGCAGAGAAATATGAAGTTTTTGTGAAAACTGCGGAAAAATTGAAAAATAACCTGCATCAAATCCATTGACATTCACGGGGATTTTTGCTATAATAGTAAATGGAATGGTATCATCTGCGGCAGAAAGGGGGGAGCGGCAGTGAAGCGCCTGAAGCAAAGGCTGATCTACAGCATTATGGTCACATTCGCCATTGTGACCGTCCTGATCATCATTTATGCGTTCCGGCACAGAGACGCGGACGATCTTGTCTATCTGATCTTCAATTCATACGCGCTGCTTGCGGTGCTCCTGAGCTTTCTGTTTGTGCTCTACTGGCAGCGCGTGCGCAGAAAGCGGATGATCTCCGAGCAGAAGCGCCTGCGGCATCTCGTGAAGAATCTCACGGCACCCGCGATGCTCTGGGATGACGACCTGAAGTCAGCAGAGCTGAACGAGGCTCTCATGCGCGCCGCGGAGCTGGACCCCGAAGAAATGCCCGCTCCGAAGCAGCTCATTCCGCAGCTGTTCGGCAGGGAGCACATCGACGATGAGGCGATCCGCGAGATCGTGCTGTCGAAGAATCAGGAATATGTTTTCCCGGTCGGGGAAGACCGGCAGCGGAGCATGGTCTGGAACACCTCCGCCGTACATACAGATGAAGAGGGGCTGACCTACTTTCTCTCGATCGGCGTGGATCTCGAAAACATCCGCCTGATGGAGTCGGAGCTCCGCAGCTACTCACGGCGCCTTGCGGCGTCCGAAAACCGCAATATGCTGACAATGGAGCTGACCGACATCGGCATTCTTCTGATCGAGCTGCACACGCACAAGCTCTACCCTTCGGAGAAGCTGCAGAGAATGATCGGGCTCTCCGGCGAGCACTGGACGGCAAAGGATCTGCGCTCGCTGGTCTATCCGATGGATCTGGCGCTTTTTGACCGCCATGTCAAGACGATACGCAATCATGTGCGCGACTACATGAACACCACGCAGGTGCTGGAGCTGCGTCTGAGCGGCGCAGACAAGCGCTACCGCTGGTATTCCTACCGCTTCAAGGCGCTGCAGGTCGCGGACGGCGGCGTGATCATCGGCGGCGCGGTCATTGACATCTCCAAGGAAAAGGAGAAGGACGCGCAGATCGAGCAGATCGCCTATGAGGACGCCGTGACGGCGATCCCGAACCGGAACCGGCTGATGAATGTCGGAGAGGAGCTCTATCTCTGCACAAAGGAGCTGGATGTCTCCTACTGGGTGATCGTCATGGATATCGACCGATTCCATCTCATCAACGACACCTGCGGCTACGCAAACGGCAACGAACTGCTCAAACGGTTTGCACGCGCGCTGGAAAAGGAACTGACGGAGGGCGGCTTCGGCGCGCGCATTTCAGGCGACAATTTCGCGCTGATCCTGCATGACACCGGCGACGAGAAGCTCCCTGTGACCGTCGTGAAGCGGATCCAGAAAAAGCTGGCCGCACTGGCAGTCGGAAAGTTTGAGAACCGTTCGCTGACCTGCTCCGCGGGCTATGCGCGGATGCCGCACGACGGCGGCAGCTTTGAGGAGGTCATGGAGCGCGCGGAGTTTGCGCTCTCGACCGGAAAGAGCGTCAACGGCGCTGTCACCGGCTACACAGAGCAGATGCACGATACGATCATCCGCGAGAGCAACATCGAAAAGGAGCTCCGCAGGGCGATCGAGAAAAACGAGCTGGTGCTGTATTATCAGCCGAAGATCGCGCTGGACAGCGGCGCGGTCATCGGTCTTGAGGCACTGGTACGCTGGAAAAAGCCGGACGGTACCATGGTTCCGCCGGAGGTGTTCATCCCCGTTGCGGAGCGCACCCCGCTGATCATGCAGATCACGCGGTTTGTCATCCGCGAGGCGTGCCGGCAGGCGAAGGAATGGCAGAAAAAGGGCCTGCCGGAGATCGTCATGTCGGTCAACATGAGCGGCATGGACTTCTATCAGGACAATGTCTGCAATGTTGTCGCGGGCGCGCTGAAGAAAAACACCTTGCCGCCCCGGTTCCTTGAGATCGAGCTGACCGAATCGCTGGCCCTCAAGGATATCGACCTGACCGTTTCGCGCATGAAGCAGCTCCGTGTGCTCGGCGTGCAGATCGCGATGGATGACTTCGGCACGGGCTATTCCTCGCTGAGCTATCTGCGCAGCCTGCCCTTCACGATGCTGAAGCTCGACCGCTCGTTTGTCATGCATATGGCGGATGATCTGGTCGTGCAGGAGATCGTTTCGTCGGTCGTGCGCATCGCAAAGGCAAAGGGCATCCGGACGATCGCGGAGGGCGTGGAAACGCCGCAGCAGGCACAGCAGCTCCGTCTGCTCGGATGCGACTATGTGCAGGGGTATCTCTACGGTAAGCCGATGTCCGCAGAGGACACGGAGGCATTCATTCGCCGGAATCAGACCGAACGGAAGGTGTACTGAGGCACTCAGCGGAGCGGGGCTCCGCAGAAATCATAACAGACGGATCAAAGGAGGTACTTTATGTTCGAGAAACTGTTCAGGCTGAAGGAACACAACACAACGGTAAAGACCGAGCTTGCCGCGGGACTTACCACATTCATGACAATGGCGTATATTCTGGCCGTCAATCCGAATATCCTTTCGGCGGCGGGAATGGACAGCACGGCAGTACTGCTGGCTACCTGCCTTGCTTCCTTCATCGGCACGGCGTGCATGGCATTCTTCGCGAATCTGCCGTTTGCGCTGTCGGCAGGCATGGGACTGAACGCCTTTATGGCCTACACGGTCTGCGGCATCATGGGCTATTCGTGGCAGGTTGCCCTGCTCGCGGTGTTCATCGAGGGTATCATCTTTATCATTCTCTCGCTGACAAAGGTGCGTGAGGCGATCTTCAACGCCATTCCGCTTGCGCTGAAGCGTGCGGTCTCGGTCGGCATCGGCCTGTTCATCGCATTCATCGGTCTGCAGAACGCGCATCTCGCCGTGGATTCCTCCACGCTTGTCTCGCTGGTGAATTTCCGCGAGCATTTCAACACGATCGGCATCAGCGCACTGCTCGCCGTGATCGGCGTGATCCTGACTGCGGTGCTTTACATCAAAAAGGTACCCGGTTCGATTCTGATCGGCATTGTCGGCACATGGCTGCTCGGCATCATCTGTCAGCTCTGCGGGCTGTATCAGATCGATCCTGCCGCGGAGTGCTTTTCGCTGATCCCCTCTTTCACCATGACAGATTTCTCAAAGCTTGGCGAGACCTTCGCGCAGTGCTTCCGAGCCGATTTCAGCGGCGTCGGCGTGTTCAATTTCATTGTCGTGGTTTTCTCGTTCCTGTTTGTTGATCTGTTTGACACGCTCGGCACGCTGATCGGTGTCGCGGCAAAATCCGGTATGCTGGACAAGGAAGGCCGGCTCCCGAACATCCGGCAGGCGCTGACGGCAGACGCAGTCGCGACCTCCGCGGGCGCGGTGCTCGGCACATCCACAACAACGACCTTTGTCGAATCCTCTGCCGGCGTGGCAGTCGGCGGAAAGACAGGCCTGACCGCGCTGACAACGGCTGTACTGTTCCTGCTTTCGATGTTGTTTGCACCGATCTTCACCGCGATTCCCGCGTTTGCGACAGCACCCGCGCTGATCATTGTCGGCTTCCTGATGTTCAGTACGATCACGGAGCTGAGCTTTGCGGACGGTGAGCTGACCACTGCAGTTCCCGCATAC
The DNA here is from genome assembly GCA_018110935.1 of Oscillospiraceae bacterium. Taxonomy (GTDB): domain Bacteria; phylum Bacillota; class Clostridia; order Oscillospirales; family Ruminococcaceae; genus Firm-04. Next base: position 438 of record JAGDBX010000040.1, on the reverse strand, counting down.
CTCTGCATCATCGCGATGCCGCTGTTTTACAGCATTTCCGAGGGCATTTCGATCGGCGTCATCTCTTATGTCGTCATCAATCTCATCTGCGGAAAGAGAAAGCAGATCAATCCGATCATGTATATTCTTACGGTGCTGTTCATCCTGAAATATGTGTTCCTGTGAATGTCCTTGGCAAAGCGGAGGCACAGGCGGCTTTGCCGTTTACGGATTCTCATGTGAGCAAACTGAGCCCCCGCCGTCAGGCGGGGGCTTTCGTGTCCTCATAGCGGGATTCACAAGGGACATTTGTCCCTTGAGCGGGGCATGGGGCGGAGCCCCATTATTGATCATCGCGGAGCGATACCGTAAATCACAGCTTTTTCAGGGTGATACAGATATAGCTGACCGTTTCGGCAGGGTTTTCCGCAGGCGGCAGATAGAACTCCAGCGAATAAT
>JAGDBX010000039.1 GCA_018110935.1 Oscillospiraceae bacterium | reverse complement strand
GGGAGTCCAGAGGGCGGCGCCCTCTGGACGCGCTCCGCAGAGCGCGGAAAACCCCCGCAGCAGACGAGCTCCGAAAGGGGTGAATTGCCGCGCAGCGGCAAGAGGGGGCGCCCTGCGATAGAGGGCTCCCCCTAATATAGTATCGCTCCGCGATGATTGATAATGGGGCTCCGCCCCAAGCCCCGCTCAAGGGACGGTGTCCCTTGAGAATCCCATTATGAGGACACAAAAGCCCCCGCCGTCAGGCGGGGGCTTCATTTCGCAGCGTCCAAAATAAAAGTTTCGCTCAAGCCTTTTCAAAGGCTTGCGGGTTCTTAGGGCAGAGCCCTAAGTCGCCGCCCGCAGGCGGCGAAATCCCTCCGCATTCAGCCGCGGCGGAACAGTTTCCGCAGCAGAAACGCGATCAGTCCGGCAAGCACCAGTCCGCCGCCTGCGATCAGGGACGGGATCCAGCGTGTTCCCTCCGGTGCTGTGAAGCCGGGGTGCTCACCCGGCACCGTTGTGACGAGCGGTGCGGGCGCTGTGTTTTCTTCATCGGGCAGCGGCTCGGAGATCAGTCCGTTCTCCTTTGCGTAAGTCTTTGCGGCCTCCGCATTGGAATACAGCGTGACCGGCGTGTTCATGCGCCGCATCGCACCGTCGGCGGGATCCTGTTCATAACCGATCGCGTCCCGTCCGATCTCGCTGAGCGTATCCGGAAGATGCAGTTCTGTCAGGGATTCACAGCCTGCAAAGGCCTGTCCCCCGATCTGAGTCAGTCCGTGTCCGGCGCGGACAAACCGGAGTGATTTGTCGCCCGAAAACGCTGAATCGCCGATGCTTTTCATGTTTTCGCCGAGCTCTGCGACCTGCAGCGCCTCACAACTCCCGAATGCCGTGCGCCGGATCTCCTCCGCGGTATCAGGCAGCGTCACGGCAGAAAGCCTTGCGTTGCCGTAAAAGGCGGCCTCTCCGATCACACGGATGCCGTCCGGAACGGTCACCTCTGCGGATTTGCCGCGGTAGCCGTAAAGCAGATCGGCAATGCAGAGAAAATCGTCTGCCGGCTCCGTATCCCATTTGGTATTGCGGAAGGCATCTGCTTCCACAACGGCAGGCGCAGCATCCGCCTGAACCTCCGCTAGTGCGGTGCAGCCGTCAAAGGCAGTGCTGCGGATGCGCTGCACGGAATCTGGAAGTGTCACGGCTTTGAGCGTTTCGTTGCCGAAGAATGCCAGCGGCGCGACAGTCTTCACGCTGTCCGGAAGCGTCACGCGTGCGCTGCTGCCCTGATAATAGCAAAGAACACCGCCGCCGAGAATCACAAACTCATCAGTCTGTGCCTCACGGAAGGGCGTGTCGGCAAAGGCACGGCCGCCGATCTCCGTGACGGAATCCGGAACCGTGACCTCCGTCAGTGCCGCACAGTTTTCAAAGGCGGAACTGCCGATATACCGGCAGCCCTGCGGGATCTGCACTGATTTCAGATACGCACAGCCCGCAAAAGCGCTGTCTCCGATCAGCAGCACACTCTGCGGGAGCGTGATGCCGTCGGCATAGCAGTACTGAAATGCGGCGTGCCCGATCTCTGTGACGGGCTTGCCGCCGATGCTGTCCGGCAGAATGACCTCATTCTCGTTGAGCCAGTTATAGCGCGTAATGCGCACGCCGCCTCCGGCTGTTTCCTCATACTGCAGCCGTGAGAGAACATCGACAGTCGTTGTCGTCAGTTCGGTCGTTGCCGTCTCTTCTGTTGTAACTGTCGTTTCCGTGACCGTCGATGTCGTTGTCACTGAGGTCGTCGTTGTTTCCTCTGAAGCGGTCGTTTCCGTCTCAGAGGCGGCGGTCTCGGATCCGGTCTCCGGTTCCGCGGCAGCCGGCAAAGAAAGCACGGAAGCCGCTCCGGTCAGTGTCAGAAGGAAGGCTGCGGCGCGGCAGCCAAAACGATGTTTCATAAACGGAATTCCTTTCCAACGGTGCAAGGGAGATACCGCCCGCGGCGGAACAGATGCCCCGCGGTGTTTTCCGGGCGGTACTGCCCAAAGGGGGACTCCTGTGCGGAATCCCCCTGCGGATCATGCTGCGGGATCAGCGTGCAGCAGGATGCTCTGTATAGCTGTCTGCACGGGCGATCTGCACATTGTTGTAGAGCGGCATACCGGTTCCGGCAGGGATGAGCTTGCCGATGATGACATTCTCCTTGAGGCCGAGCAGGTAGTCATTCTTGCCGTTGATGGCAGCGTCTGTCAGTGCCTTTGCCGTCTCCTGGAAGGAAGCCGCGGAGAGGAAGCTCTCCGAGGACGAGGATGCCTTGGTGATGCCGAGCAGTGTCGGACGGACCGTGACGAGCCGCAGATCGGTCTCGCCCGCGTCGATGCGCGCCTGAATGCCCGCATTGATCGTTTCGACCTCGCGCTTGTCGACCATAGACTCCGGAAGCAGATAGCTGCTGCCCGAATCCGCGATCAGCACCTTGCGCATCATCTGACGGATGATGACCTCGATGTGCTTGTCGTTGATCTCAACGCCCTGCTGGCGGTAAGCGTGCTGGATCTCCTCGATGATGTAGTTCTCGACCGCCTGCACGCCGAGGATCTCCAGCAGATCCATCGGATAGATGGAGCCGGTGGTCAGTCTGTCGCCGCGGGAGATCTTGTCGCCGTTCTGGAGCTGTCTGGTCTTGCCGGTGCGCTCGTCCGCGACATTCACGAGGTGATAGTTGTAAGGAATCGTGTACGGTGTGGAGTCGGTATCGGTCTCTGCGTCGTGAATGATGATCGTCTTGATGCCGTTCTCCTCGGTGATGCGGACTTCGCCGCCGCTCTTGGCGAGGATGGCGCCGTTCTTCGGGCGTCTTGCCTCAAAGAGCTCTTCCACACGCGGAAGACCCTGTGTGATATCCTCAGCGTTCGCGATACCGCCCGTGTGGAAGGTACGCATCGTCAGCTGAGTACCCGGCTCACCGATGGACTGTGCGGCGATGATGCCGACCGCCTCACCGACAGAGACGAGATTGCCGTTTGCGAGGTTGATGCCGTAGCACTTGGCGCAGACACCCTTCTTCGCCTTGCAGCCGAGCACGGAGCGGATCCGCACCTTGGTGATGCCGGCGTCCGCGATGCGCTTTGCGTCCTGCGCGGTCATGGCGCGTGTCTTGGGAACGAACAGCTCGGACTTCTCGTCGCGGAGGTCTTCGACCAGATATCTGCCGATCAGACGCTCCTGCAGCTCTTCGAGCTTGCGCTCGCCGTCATTGATGCTGTAGACCTCGATGCCCTCAGTCGCGCCGCAGTCCACCTCACGGATGATGACATCCTGCGAGACATCGACGAGACGGCGTGTCAGGTAACCGGAGTCCGCGGTACGCAGAGCGGTATCGGCCAGACCCTTTCTCGCGCCTCTGGACGAAATGAAGTATTCGGAAATGTTCAGGCCCTCGCGGTAATTGGAACGGACCGGGATCTCGATCGTCACACCGGAGGTGTTCGCAATCAGGCCGCGCATGCCGGCGAGCTGACGGATCTGGTTGATGGAGCCGCGGGCGCCGGAATTGGCCATGATGTTGATCGGGTTGAACGGATCGTTTTCGGTCTGTGCCTTCAGAACCGCGGTAACCTTTTCGGTTGCGGTATTCCAGACCTCGCAGACTTTCTGGTAACGCACCTCATCAGAGATGTAGCCGTACTGATACTGCTCGTTGAGCGCATCGACCTCCGCGTCCGCAGCGGCGAGGATCGCCTTTTTCTGCTCCGGAATGACGGCATCGCAGACCGCGACAGTCAGGCCGGAACGGGTGGAGTATTTGTAGCCGAGTGCCTTGACGCGGTCAAGGATCTCGGAGGTCGCGGTGACGCCGTGGACACGGATGCAGTGGTCAATGATCTGGCCGAGCTGCTTTTTGCCGACGACAAACGCGACTTCCAGGTCGAATTCGTGCTCCGGATCGGAACGGTTGACATAGCCGAGATCCTGCGGGATGACCTCATTGAAGATCAGGCGTCCCATGGTGCAGTCAATGATGCGGGAAACGCGCTTGCCGCCGATCTCCTTTGTCATGCGCACGCGGATCTTGGAATGGAGCGTGATATCATGCTCATTGTAGGCCATCAGCGCCTCATCGGGATCGCGGAAGACCTTGCCCTCACCCGGCTCGCCGTCCTTGATCATGGTCAGGTAGTAGGAGCCGAGGACCATATCCTGCGTCGGAACCGCGACAGGCTTTCCGTCGGAGGGCTTGAGCAGGTTGTTCGCCGCAAGCATCAGGAAGCGCGCTTCCGCCTGTGCCTCCGCGGAGAGCGGCAGGTGAACAGCCATCTGGTCGCCGTCGAAGTCCGCGTTGAACGCGGTGCAGACCAGCGGGTGGAGCTTGACGGCTCTGCCCTCGACCAGCACCGGCTCAAAGGCCTGAATACCGAGGCGGTGGAGCGTAGGCGCACGGTTCAGGAGAACCGGATGCTCCTTGATGACATGCTCGAGTGCATCCCAGACATCGTCATCCGGACGGTCGACCTTCTTGCGGGCGCTCTTGATGTTCTGGATCTTGCCCATATCGACCAGACGCTTCAGGATGAACGGCTTGAAGAGCTCCAGCGCCATTTCCTTCGGCAGGCCGCACTGATACATTCTCAGCTCCGGACCGACAACGATAACGGAACGGCCGGAGTAGTCGACACGCTTGCCGAGCAGGTTCTGACGGAAGCGTCCCTGCTTGCCCTTCAGGATATCGGACAGGGATTTGAGCTTTCTGTTGTTCGGGCCGGTGACATCCTTGCCGTGTCTGCCGTTGTCGATCAGCGCGTCAACAGCCTCCTGCAGCATTCTCGCCTCGTTGCGGACAATGATGCTCGGCGCGTTGAGCTGGAGCATCCGCTCCAGACGGTTGTTGCGGTTGATGACTCTGCGGTAGAGGTCATTGAGGTCGGAGGTGGCATATCTGCCGCCGTCGAGCATGACCATCGGGCGGATATCGGGCGGAATGACCGGCAGTACGGTCATGACCATCCATTCCGGACGGTTGCCGGACTGACGGAAGGCTTCAAGGATCTCCAGACGCTTCAGCAGCTTGCCGCGCTTCTGGCTCTTCTGGGAGGTCGAGCGGTTCTGCGACTGTTCGTCGAGCTTTCTGACCTCATCCTTCAGCGCGTCGCAGTGCATGACGAGATTGTTCTTCCACTCCTCGTCCGCACAGCTCTCGCAGAAGGAGCACTCGCGGCAGTTGTGGCCGAGCTCGCAGTTCCGGCAGGCGTCCAGTTCATCGGGCTCAAGCGTCAGCTTGCTCTCGCTGATCAGCTGATCGCGGAAGAGATCGTAGCGGTCCTGGCTGTATTCCTGCAGCAGATGCAGGATCGCCTCGGCGCCGATCTCCGCCTTGAAGGAATCGGGGTTCTTTGCCTTTGCGGCGGAGTACTCCTCCTCGTTCAGCGTCTGGCCCTTGACAAGGCCGGAGATATACTGTCCGTCACTGATCTGCTCGCCCGGATCGGTGACGATATACTTCGTGAAATAAATGACCGCTTCGAGGTCCTTCTGGGAGATGTCGCCGAGCACCTGACGGATGCAGGCGGGCGTACCCTTGAAGTACCAGATATGTGCGACCGGCGCGGCAAGCTCAATGTGGCCCATGCGCTCGCGGCGCACCTTGGCTCTCGTGATCTCAACGCCGCAGTTCGGGCAGACCTTGCCCTTGAAGCGTACCTTCTTGAATTTTCCGCAGTAGCATTCCCAGTCCTTCGTCGGTCCGAAGATCTTTTCGCAGAACAGACCGCCCTTTTCCGGCTTCTGCGTGCGGTAGTTGATCGTTTCGGGGCGTTCGACTTTGCCGTAGCTCCAGTTCCGGATCTGCTCCGGAGAAGCAAGGCCGATTTTGATGGAATCAAAGGTGGTGAATTCCAAAGCGTTCCCTCCTATATTCTCTGCACGCGGCGGCCTTCCGCCGCCCGTGCGCATATCGCCGCAGCTGCGCTCAGCAGGAGCAGGAATGCCCCTGCCGCGCATCTGTCAATTCATTCAGTGATCAGAATTCGTCCTCGCCGGTGAAATCGTCTTCCTCATCCGCCTGGCTGAAGTCGAGGTCATCCTCGTCCTCTTCGGGCGTCTGCGGCGCGTCGCTGTCGTTCTCGATCAGCTCGGTGTCTCTGCCGTACTCGGCGGTGCCGTAGCCTGCCTCACCCATGGCTTCGTCGCCGTAGCTGGTGGTGTCGGCGGTGTTTTCATCGGCGAATTCCAGCGAACCCTGCGGCTGGATATCGTCATCGAAGGTCATCTTCAGGTCGATCTCCTCGCCGTCCTCATCGAGCACGCGGACATCGAGTCCCAGAGACTGCATTTCCTTGATGAGCACCTTGAAGGACTCCGGAATGCCCGGCTTCGGGACATTCTGACCCTTGACGATCGCTTCGTAGGTGTTGACGCGGCCTGTTGTATCGTCCGACTTGACAGTCAGGATCTCCTGCAGCGTGTAGGCGGCGCCGTAGGCTTCCAGTGCCCAGACCTCCATTTCGCCGAAACGCTGGCCGCCGAACTGCGCCTTGCCGCCCAGCGGCTGCTGGGTGACCAGGGAGTACGGGCCGACCGAACGGGCGTGGATCTTGTCGTCAACGAGGTGATGGAGCTTCAGATAGTACATATAGCCGACCGTGACGCGGTTGTCGAACTTCTCGCCCGTTCTGCCGTCGTAGACGGTGAATTTGCCGTCCTCGGAGAGCGGGATCGAGGTCGTGTCGATGACCTTGTCCATCGGCGCGAGCGTAAAGGTCTGCTCGGTCTTCTTGGCGTTGATCTCGTCGTTCTTCTCCTGCGCGAGGCGGAAGCAGCGGCGGATATCGTCCTCATGCGCGCCGTCAAAGACCGGCGTCATGATGTGCCAGCCCAGTGCCTTGGCGGCCATGCCGAGGTGGACCTCCAGCACCTGACCGATGTTCATACGGGACGGAACGCCCAGCGGGTTCAGGCAGATGTCAAGCGGTGTACCGTCTTCGAGGAACGGCATATCCGCCTCCGGCAGGATGCGGGAGACAACGCCCTTGTTTCCGTGACGGCCCGCCATCTTGTCGCCGACGGAGATCTTGCGCTTCTGCGCGATGTAGCAGCGGACGATCTGATTGACGCCGGGGCCCAATTCGTCGCAGTTCTCGCGGTCAAAGATCTTGACATCGACCACGATG
>JAGDBX010000038.1 GCA_018110935.1 Oscillospiraceae bacterium | reverse complement strand
CGGCCGGCAAGCGACTTATGACAAACAATAGCCCCCGCCATACGGCAGGGGCTTCTCTGTCCTCAAAACGGGATTCTCAAGGGACAATGTCCCTTGAGCGGGGTTTGGGGCGGAGCCCCATTATAGATTATCGCGGTACTCCTGTTTGGATGTATGGGAGCAAGTGTTATATATGCCTGTAATCGCATTCCGCCGGCGGGAAAATCTGTGCAGGATTCCGATTATAGCCGCAGGCTATTGACATTTCGCGTTGCTGATGTTATAATGCATACATTCCCGATAGGATTAGTGTGAAAGGAGAAGCGGCCATGAAAACAATGTGTTGTATGATGTGTTGTCAGAGCGGACAAAACCGAATCAGTATGCATCATACACACGCGGCAGGGCGGCGATGTTGACACATCATCCGTGTCATGGTATTTCAGCGCGCGGGGTGCATGGAGCATTCTGCGCGATTTTTATGCTCTGGAGGAAATATGGTCGAAAAACAAGAAAGCGCGACCGCAAAGCTCTGCGCCTTTGCGAGAGCGTGGCACGCGATCCACTGCCGCGACAAGATCTTTGAGGATGACCTCGCATTTGATATCATGGGCAAGGCTGAGTACGACGCGGCATACGATACGGTCAGCCGCGGCTTTGACGGCTTTTCCGAACCGTTTTCGCGGGAGGATACCGAGGAGATCATCGCGGAATACATCGCGCCGATCCCGCTGGCCCGCATTCACTTTGCCGAGAACAGACTGCATGAATTCGCCGCGAAATACGGCAGGATCCAGTATGTGATCTGCGGCGCGGGCTCAGATACCTTTCTGTTCCGAAATGACGATCCGGACATTGAGATCTTCGAGATCGACCACCCGGATACACAGCGCTATAAGCTCAGCCGCATCCGGCAGCTTGAGTGGAATATCCGGCAGAATGTGCATTTTGTGCCGGTCGATTTTGAGAAGCAGTGTATGAAGGATCAGCTGCTGCGGAGCGGCTTTGATCCTCAAAAGCCGGCTTTCTTCAGTATTCTCGGCGTGACCTACTATCTGACGCTGGATGTGTTTTCCGACACGCTCCGTCAGATCGCGGAGCTCTCCGTCCCGGGGAGCGCGGTGGTCTTTGACTACCCGATGAAAAAGCGTGACCGGTCCGGCGGCGGATTTCCCGAGCGCGTACACCGGCTGGAGCAGATCACGGCGGCGCTCGGTGAGCAGATGCGCGGCGGATATGACTACAACGAAGTTTCCCGCGCGCTCTTTGCGCTGGGCTTCCAGATCGATACCTATCTGACGCCGGAAAAGGTGCAGGCGGAATACTTCGAAGGAAGAACCGACCGCATGAAGGCGTTTGAAAATGTCAGCCTGCTTTCGGCGACCTACACGGCGGGCTATGATTACGAATAAGGAGAACAGAAAATGAGCAGATATTATGCACATACAGAGACCGCTCTGATCCACGGCGGCATTTCCACAGACGAACGGACCGGCGCTGTCAATGTGCCGATCTACCAGACCTCGACCTATCAGCAGGACGGGCTTGGCAAAATGCGCGGATATGAGTATTCCCGCACGGGCAACCCGACCAGAGAGGCGCTCGAAAAGTTGATCGCGGAGCTTGAGGGCGGCCATGCAGGCTTTGCGTTCGGCTCCGGCATGGCGGCGATCACCGCGGTGCTGAGCCTGCTGCAGAGCGGCGGCCGCGTGCTGATCTCCAGCAATGTTTACGGCGGCACCTTCCGCGTGCTGGACAAGGTGTTCAATCATTTCGGCATCACCTACACGATCGCAGACACGGATCATCTCGCCAAATTCGAATCGCAGATCACGCCGGACACGAAGGCCGTGATCATCGAAAGCCCGGCCAATCCGCTGATGACAGTCACGGATATTGCCGCGGTCTCGGAGATCTCGCACAGACACGGTCTGCTCGTGATCGTGGACAACACCTTCATGACGCCGTATCTGCAGAAGCCGCTTGCACTCGGCGCGGATATCGTCGTACACAGCGCAACGAAATATCTCGGCGGGCACAGCGATGTGGTCGCGGGGCTTGCCGTTGTGAACAGCGAAGAACTTGCGCAGAAGCTCGCGTTTATCCAGAATTCGACCGGCGGTGTCCTCGGGCCGTTTGATTCGTTTTTGCTGATCCGCGGCATCAAGACGCTGGCTGTGCGCATGGACCGCCATGTGGAGAACGCGCAGAAGGCCGCGGAATTCCTGAAAAATCACCCCGCCGTCAAAAAGGTGTATTACCCCGGACTGCCGGATGCGCAGGGCTATGCGGTCAACGCGAAGCAGGCGAAAAACGGCGGTGTCATGATCTCATTTGAGCTGCACGGGAACTACGATATCCGCGTATTCTTTGAGAGCCTGCGGCTCATCATGCTCGCGGAAAGCCTCGGAGGCGTAGAATCTCTCGTCTGCCACCCCGCAACCATGACGCACGCCTCCATTCCGGCGGATATCCGCAAACAGGTCGGCATCACGGACGGGCTCATCCGCCTTTCGACCGGTATCGAAAACATCGCGGACATTCTCGCCGATCTCGGTCAGGCGATCGAAGCCGCAGAGATCAGATGAGGTGACCGTCATGCAGTATTATGATTCGATGCAGGCGCTGATCGGCAGAACGCCGCTTGTGCGCCTGGGCAATACCGTCAGAAAAGAGGGCGTCAGTATCTTTGCGAAGCTGGAGCTCTGGAATCCGTCCGGCAGCGTCAAGGACCGCACGGGGCTCTACATGGTCAATGACGCGGAACGGCGCGGCCTGCTGCAGAAGGGCGGCACGATCGTGGAGGCGACCGCCGGCAATACCGGGCTCGGCATCGCCTTTGCGGCACTGAACCGCGGATACCGCATTATTTTTGTAGTACCGACGAAATTCTCCGCGGAAAAGCAGGCGCTGATGCGCGCGCTCGGCGCGGAGGTCATCAACACGCCGCGTGAGAAAGGGATGCTCGGCGCTGTGGAAAAGGCAGAGGAGATCAAGGCGGGGATCCCCGGCTCGATCTCGCTCGAACAGTTCAAAAACCAGAGCAATCCGCAGGCACATTACGAGACGACCGGTAAAGAGATCTATGAGGCGCTGGACGGCAGAATCGACTATGTTGTGGCGGGTGCGGGCAGCGGCGGCACCTACACCGGCATCCTGCGGTATCTGAAGGAGCAGAACCCGGCGATCCGCGGCATTCTGGCCGATCCGGTCGGCTCGACGATGGGCGGCGGCGAACACAGCGACTATAACATCGAAGGCATCGGCAACGATTTCATCGCGGATACGATGGATATGTCGCTGGTCGATGATGTCATCAAGGTGACCGATGACGAGGCCTTTGAAACAGCGCGTCTGCTGGCCAGAACAGAAGGCATTTTCGCGGGATCGTCCTCCGGTGCGGCGATGGCTGCGGTGCTGAAGCTGACGGAGCGCATCGGAAGCGGCAATATCGTGACGGTCTTCCCCGACCGCGGCGACCGCTATTTCAGCACCGGATTATTCTGATAAGCATGAGGTGATCGCATGACCCTGCAGCAGCTGAAATACGCACTGACCATCGCGGAGACAGGCTCCATGAACAAGGCGGCGGAGCTGCTTTATGTCTCACAGCCCTCCCTGACAGCCTCTGTGCAGGAGCTGGAGAAGGAGACGGGCATCCGCATCTTCAACCGGAGCGGGCGCGGCGTGACTGTCACGAATGACGGCGCGGAATTTCTGCAGTACGCGCATCAGGTCGTCGGGCAGTTTGACATCCTGACGGAAAAATACACCGCAAAGGGCAGCATCAAAAAGAAATTCGGCGTGTCCGCGCAGCATTATTCCTTTGCGGTCAAGGCGTTTGTCGAGATGGTCAAGCGCTTTGACACGGCAAAATACGAATTTGCGATCCGCGAGACGAAGACCTCCGAGGTCATCAGCGATGTCGCGAATCTCCGCAGCGAGCTCGGCATCCTGTATCTCAACGACTTCAACCGCAAGGCGATCACGAAGCTGCTGCAGACAAACGGTCTGGAATATACCCCGCTGACGAAATGCCGCCCGTATGTCTACATCTGGAAGGGGCATCCGCTGGCAAAGCAGGAAAAGATCACCTATGAGGAACTGGCGGACTATCCCTGCCTCTCCTTTGAGCAGGGCGCGGGCAGCTCCTTCTATTATGCGGAAGAGATCCTGAGCACCGCGGAATACCCGCGCACGATCAAGGCGAACGACCGTGCGACCATGCTGAATCTGATGGTCGGACTGAACGGTTATACCCTCTGCTCCGGCATCATCTGTGAGGAACTGAACGGCAGCGACTACATCGCGGTGCCGTTTGAGACCGATGATGAGGACGCTATGGAGATCGGCTATATCACACTGAAGAAAACGCTCCGCAGCAAGGCGGGGACGATCTATATCGAAGAGCTGAAGCGATATCTCGGGCTCTCTTCGGGAAAGGATGCATGAACATGAAACACGGAAACATTCAAAAGCTGACATTGACAGGCGCCTTTGCGGCGCTGACGGCGATCGCGACGCTGCTGATCCAGATCCCGTCGCCGACAAAGGGCTATATCAACTGCGGCGACGCATTGGTCAATCTCTCCGCGTGGGTGCTGGGCGGCGCCTACGGCGCGGCGGCTGCGGGCATCGGCTCCGCCATGGCCGACCTGATCTCCGGCTACACGGTCTACGCGCCCGCGACACTGATCATCAAGGCGGTCATGGCGGTCGTATCCTTTGCGGTATTCAGCAGGCTGTCCCGCAGCAAAAAGTCGTTCTTTTCCCTGCTCGCGGGCGCGGCAGCGGCAGAGCTGGTCATGATCGCCGGCTACGCGGTCTTTGCGGGATTCCTGTACGGTTCGGCAGCGTCCGCGATTCTCTCCGTTCCGGAAAACATCGTGCAGGGCGTGTTCGGCGCTGCTGCGTCCACCGCGGTCTACACCGCCGTCAGCAGGAGAAGCACAAAGCTGAACGGCCTGTTATAACAAAAACCGATAACCGGCGATTGTTCTTTGATATTGGACAGAAAGCGGGAAACCGTGTATCATAATACCATACCAAACAGGTAGGAGAATGAGATTATGAAAGAGATCATTTGGCTCGGGCGCGGCGGACAGGGCGCCTTTACGGCAGCAAAGCTGTTCGGCGCGGCATACACCGCAGGAAATGATGCACATTACGCGCTCAGCTTTCCGTCGTTTGGTCCGGAACGGCGCGGCGCACCGGTCAGGGCATTCACAAAGCTCGATGAAAAGCCCGTGCTGGACCGCAGTCAGACGGAACAGGCGGATTATATCGTGGTGCTGGATGATACACTGTATACGCCCGCGCTGCAGGAGCAGCTGAAGCCGGACGGCAGGATCATCGTCAATTCCAAGGCGCCGATCGCCGGCACCTTCACCTTTGACGGCGAGGCCGTCGCCGCCGAATTCCGGCTGCCGACGGTCAACACCGTGATGCTCGGCATCGTTTCGGCGCTGTCTGGCTACATCACGGAGGAACAGGCCGTCAGCGCGGTCGAAGGCTATATGCCGGAGAAGATACAGGCACGCAATACCGGTGCCGTGAAGCTGGCGAGAGAGGCGGTGCGGAAATGAAGCCGTATATCAGAGAAAAAAAGACATTCACGGCCGCGGAGATCCCGGAAGCGACCGCATTTGAGGCGGGCTATCTGGTTTCCGTCAACAGCGGCTGGCGCAGCATCCGTCCGGTGATCGACACGGGACGCTGTGTCGGCTGCGAGCAGTGCTATCTGTACTGTCCGGACGGCGTGATCTCGGTTCAGAACGGCAAGGCCGTCATTGACTACGATTTCTGCAAGGGCTGCGGCATCTGCGCGAAGATCTTCAGGCTCGGCGCGATCAGAACGGAGGCGGAGCACAAATGAGCAAACGGTTTTTGTCCGGAAACGAGGCCTTTGCGGAGGGCATCCGCCTCGCGAGGCCGGATGTGATCTCCGCGTATCCGATCACGCCGCAGACCATCGTGGTGGAGCGGCTCTCCGAAATGGTCGAGGACGGCAGCCTGAAGTCGGATTTCATTCATGTGGAGTCGGAGCATTCCGCGCTCTCCTGCGCGATCGGCGCGAGCGCGGCGGGCGCGAGAGCCTTCACCGCGACCTCCTCACAGGGCTTGCTCTACATGGCGGAATGTCTCTATTACGCGTCCGGCGGCCGGTTTCCGATCGTCATGATGAACGCCGACCGTTCGACGGCGCTGCCGTGGAATATCTACGGCGACCAGCGTGACAGCCTTTCGCAGCTGGACAGCGGCTGGATCCAGGTCTACGCGGAAAACGCGCAGGAGGCGCTCGATCTGGCACTGATGAGCTGGCGCATCGCGGAGGACGGCCGCGTTTCCACGCCGGTCATGGTCAATCTGGACGGCTTTGTGCTGACGCACACCTATGAGACGGTCGAGATCCCGGAGCAGACGCAGGCAGACAGCTTTCTGCCGCGCTATGTGACCGAAAATCGCGTGGATTTCGACAATCCGAAGAATCTGGCGTTTTCGGCAGGGCCGGACACCAACTATATTTTCAAATACAAGGCACATCAGGGGATGCTGGCGGCTAAGGCCGTTGTCACCGAGACAGAATCGGCGTTCGCGGATATTTTCGGCAGACAGTATTCCGGCCTGCTCGAAAACTACCGCACGGAGGACGCGGACTATATCCTCGTGACGCTCGGCAGCATTGCGGGGCTCTGCCGCGAAACTGCCGACAGACTCCGGGAGCAGGGCATCAGAGCAGGCGTCGTCCGCATCCGCTATATGCGCCCGTTCCCGAATGAGGAGATCGCCGCCGCGCTCAGAAACGCAAAGGCGTTCGGCGTGCTGGAAAAGGATATCTCCTTCGGAAATGAGGGCACGGTCTTCACAAATGTCAATTCCGCACTGCAGAAGGCGGGAGTCCGGATCCCGGGCTATGACTTCATCGGCGGCTTGGGCGGCAGAAATATCTCCGCGGGAGATATCGAACAGATCTATACGGATATTCAGAACGGCACACAAAGCGTAAACTTTATCGGAATCGGAGGTGACGGCAATGGCAAACAGCACAGCTGAGCGGCTTTCCCGCGACGAATTCTTCTACGGGCACAAGGCCTGTGCCGGCTGCGGCGGCGCGCTTGCCGTCAGAGCGGCGCTCAAGGAACTCGGTCAGAATGCCGTCTCCGTTCTGCCGGCGGGATGTATGTCGGCGGTCGGATTCAATTTTCCGCAGCTCTGCTTTTCCAATAATTCGATCATTTCGACCTTTGCCGGCACGGCGTCCATGCTGACCGGCATCGAGGCGGGCCTGCGCGCACGCGGGTACAGCGATTTCACGGCTGTCGGCTTTGCGGGCGACGGCGGCACTGCGGATATCGGCATTCAGGCGCTTTCCGGCGCGATCGACCGCAACGACAACATCATCTATATCTGCTACGACAATGAGGCCTACATGAACACCGGCATCCAGAAAAGCGGCCTGACGCCGTTCGGCGCGCGCACGACGACCACGCCTGCCGGTGCCAATATCCACGGCAATCTGCGCCCGAAAAAGAATATGTTTGAGATCGCCGCCGCGCACGATATCCCGTACGCCGCGACCGCGAGCATCGGCTATCTGCCCGATTTCATCCGGAAGGTCGGAAAAGCGGCGCAGATCAGAGGCACAAAGTACATCCATGTGATCGCGCCCTGCCCGACGGGCTGGGGCATCGCGCCGGATGAGACCGTGGAGATCGCAAAGGAGGTCGTGGACTGCGGCCTCTGGTATCTCGCGGAATATGAAAACGGCGAATTCACGCTGAACCACAGGCCGAAGGACTTTTCCAGCGTCGAGGCGTATCTGAAAAGGCAGGGGCGCTTTAAGCATCTGGACCTTTCAGACATCAAGACCGTGATCGAGGCCCGCGACCGGAAATGGGCCTTCATCGAGAAGAATTTCAGTTATAGCTAAAGGCTATCGGTCATAATCAATCGTTGGTATTGGACAAGCGCGGCAAAATCGTGTATGATAATACCATACCAATCCGATAGAATTACTTGGAGGAAACAAACCATGAGCAGAGATGTCAACAGCAAATTCTGGGATGAGGAGCTGGAAACGCTCCCCCGTGCAGAGCTTGAAAAGCGGCAGCTTGCCGATCTGCAGGAGATCGTGCAGTTCGCCTATGATCACGCGCCGTATTACACGCGCTCCTTTGACGAAGCCGGCGTAAAGCCGTCCGATATCAAGCAGCTTTCCGATCTGCAGAAATTCCCGTTCATCAACAAGAAAACGCAGCGCGACACACAGGGCGTCGGCTCGTTCCTCGGTGAACTGGCCGCCGTGCCGGAGGAGGATGTCGTCTTCATCTCCACCTCGTCCGGCTCGACCGGTGTTCCGACCATGAGCCCGTTCACCAAGAAGGACTTTGACGAGTTTCAGGATACCGAGAGCCGCTGGTTCTGGCAGATCGGCATGCGTCCGAACGACCGTTATGTCCACGCGCTGAACTTCTCGCTGTATGTCGGCGGACCGGATGTCATCGGCGCGCAGAACCTCGGCGCACTGTGCATCTGGGGCGGCACGCTCCCGAGCGAACGCCTGCTGTTCATTCTCAAGACCTATCAGCCGACGATCATCTGGACCTCCCCGTCCTACGCATGGCAGCTCGGCGAAAAGGCGCTGAAGGCCGGATATGATCCGAAAAAGGATTTCAACATCAAGAAGCTCATCGTGGCCGGCGAGCTCGGCGGCTCCATCGACGCGACCAGAAAGGCGATCGAGGAGATCTGGGGCGCTGAGGTCTACGACTTCTACGGCCTGTCCGACATTTTCGGCGCGTGCGCGGCACAGTGCGAATATCACGACGGCCTGCACATCG
>JAGDBX010000001.1 GCA_018110935.1 Oscillospiraceae bacterium | reverse complement strand
GCTTTGAGCACAGCAAATCCCCCGCCGTCAGGCGGGGGATTTGCTTTCGCGGCTCACAAATAAAAAGTTTCAGTCAAGCCTTTTCAAAAGCGCGCGGGTTCTTAGGGCAGAGCCCTAAGTCGCCGCCCGCAGGCGGCGAAACTCCCCCTTTTTCTTTCAGCAAACGAAAACGCACAGCCGATCGGCCGTGCGTGTCTGATGATGATGGACCCGAAGGGGATCGAACCCTCGACCTCCGCGTTGCGAACGCGGCGCTCTCCCAGCTGAGCTACGAGCCCGTTTTTGACGACTTTAATATTATAGCACATGAACGACGGTTTGTCAAGCACTTTTTCAGAAAAGATCAGCACCGTTTCCCGGCCGCACTTGACATTCTGCCGAAAATACACTATAATATTAGACAGCACCGCGGTTCCGCCGCGGGTGTTTTCTAAATAAGGAGGAATTTGCAGTGAAAATCGAAACACAGTGCCTGCACGCAGGCTACACCCCGAAGAACGGCGACCCCAGAGTGGTCCCGATCGTGCAGAGCACGACCTACACTTTTGATTCAACCGCGCATATCGCAGCCCTGTTTGATATGCCGACAGAACCGATGTACTCCCGCTTTGCAAATCCGACCGTTGACGCAGTGGAAAAGAAGATCGCGGCACTGGAGGGCGGCGTGGCCGCTATGTGTACGACCAGCGGACAGGCAGCCAGCCTGCTCTCTATCCTCAATGTCTGCAAGGCAGGCGACAGCTTTATCTCGACCGGCACGATCTACGGCGGAACGGTCAACCTCTTTGCTGTGACACTGAAGCGCTTCGGCATCGAGTGCATTTTCGTCGATCAGGAGGCTTCCCGCGAGGAGCTGCAGAAGGCAGTCAAGCCGAATACGCGCTGTGTCTTCGGCGAAACGCTCGCCAATCCGGCGCTCTCCGTTCTGGATATCAGAAAGTTTGCCGATTTTGCGCATGACAACGGTCTGCCGCTCATCATCGACAACACCTTCCCGACTCCGATCCTCTGCCGCCCGAAGGAATTCGGCGCGGATGTCGTCATCCACTCCACGACCAAATATATGGACGGCCACGCAGTACAGGGCGGCGGCGTCATTGTGGACTGCGGCACATTCCCGTGGGACAACGGCAAATTTCCGGAGTTTACCGAACCGGACGAAAGCTATCACGGCGTCTGCTATGTCCGCGAGTTCGGCAATATGGCTTATATCATCAAGTGCAGAATGCAGCTGATGCGTGATTTCGGCTGCTATCCGAGCGCAACGGCCGCGTTCTATCTGAACCTCGGCCTCGAGACGCTCGCCATCCGCATGAAGCAGTACTGCGAAAACGCGCAGAAGGTCGCGGAGTTCCTGCTCGCGCGTCCGGAGGTCGAATCCGTCAGCTATCCGGGCCTTGCGGGTGACAAGTATCACGAACGCGCCAAAACCTATCTGAAGGACGGCTGCAGCGGCGTCATTTCGTTCGTCATCAAGGGCGGCAGAGAAAAGGCCATGAACTGGATGGATTCGCTCCAGCTTGCCTCCAATGTGGTGCATGTCGCGGATATCCGCACCTGCGTGCTGCATCCGGCCTCTGAAACGCACCGTCAGCTCACGGATGAGCAGCTTGTCGCCGCGGGCATCAATGTCGGCATGATCCGTCTGTCCGTCGGCCTTGAAAATGTCGATGACATTATTGCCGACCTGACGCACGGCTTTGAGTCGATCCGGTAATCAGAATCTGAAAGAAACAGGCATCCGCACGGGATGCCTGTTTTTTTATGCTTTTGGCCGTCAGATCAGAATACCCTCCAGATGATCGGCCTCATGCTGGATGATCTGCGCAAGCCAGCCGCTGAACTGCCGTTCCTGCGGCTGCATGGCGGCATCCTGCCAGCGAACGGTAATCCTGCGGAATCGCTTTGTTCTGCGTTTGCCGGAGAGCGAAAGGCAGCCTTCCTCCGCTTCGTACACACCGGTTTTCTGCGTAATGACCGGATTATACATGACAAGCGGCACTCCGCCGACAGATACGGCGATGATCCGCTTTCTGATGCCGATCATGTTTGCCGCCATGCCGACGCATTCCGCGCTGTGCGCTTTGAGTGTTTCGGCAAGGTCGCTGCCGGTCTGCAGGTCGGCAGGCGTGCCGGTGACCGGTTCACTTTTCAGCGAAAGCAGCATGATATTTCTGCAAATCGGACAGATCACAGCTTTCCCCTCCGTTCCAGTTCATCCAGCAGGCCGGTGCAGCCCTCCATGATATCGGCAAACGCAGTGTCAAACCGCCCGGAATACCACGGATCGGCGACATCGCCCTCCCTGCCGGCAAATGAGAGCATCGTACGGATCTTGCCGTCCGGATCTCCGCCCAGGATCCGCTCCATGTTCCGCAGATTGTATCGGTCCATGCCGATCAGCAGGTCATAGCGGCCGTAGTCCGCGCGGGTGAGCTGAACGGCACGGTGTTCGCCGCACGGGATGCCCTGCTTTTTCAGTTCTGCTTTTGCCGGCGGATAAACCGGATTGCCGGTGCCGCGGTAAATTTCCTCCGTACTGGTTGCAGACGATTCGATGACAAAGCGTTCTGCAATTCCGCGCCTGCGCGTCAGCTCTTTGAGGATCATTTCTGCCATCGGCGAACGGCAGATATTGCCGTGGCAGACAAACATAACTTTTATAATGGGGTTAAACCTACGTGATTTGCCGTGTTTTTCCGCGATTTGCCTTTGTATACTTTGACGAACGGGTGTAT
>JAGDBX010000037.1 GCA_018110935.1 Oscillospiraceae bacterium | reverse complement strand
CTGTCTGCACCTTGGTATCGCGCAGCAGCTTGGAGACGACCATCAGATTGGACGCGTTGTCGTCCACGACCAGCACTTTTGCCGACGGCGCCTCAAATCCGGAAACATACGTCTGCTTCCTGTCTGCCGGTCTGACATCCGTGATCCGCACCTCGCCGATCTGCTTTGTGCCGACGACCTTCTGCGGAATCTCGATGATAAAGGTGGAGCCCTTTGTGTAGATGCTGTTGACTGTGATCTTTCCGCCCATCAGATCGACAAACTGCCGGACAATCGAAAGCCCGAGACCGGTTCCCTCGATGTGCCGGTTTTCCGTCTCATCCACGCGTTTGAACGCGTGGAACAGGTAGGGGATATTCTCCTTTTTGATGCCGATGCCGGTGTCGCTGACCGAATAGATGACATTCAGCATCCCGTCTTCGGTCTCACCCGGCTGGATGGAAAGCGAGACGGTGCCCTTGTTCGTATACTTGATCGCGTTGTTCAGCACATTGATCAGAATCTGCTTGATGCGCATTTCGTCGCCGAGCAGATCGGCGGGGATCTCCGGCGAAACATTGACCTGAAAGTCGAGCTTTTTCTCCTTTGCGCGCACCCAGAGCATCCCGACGATGTCAGAGAGCATATCGCCCGGATGATAAACGACCGGCGTCAGCTTCATCTGGCCGGACGCGAATTTGGACATATCCAGAATGTCATTGATCAGATGCAGCAGCATCTTGCTGGCAGACTGGATATTTGCCGCGTCCTCAGCGACCTCGTCGGAGATATTCTCACGCAGGATCATTTCGTTCAGTGCGATGATCGTGTTGATCGGCGTGCGGATCTCATGGCTCATGCTGGAGAAAAAGCGGTTCTGCGATTCATTCAGCGCCTCGATCTCGCGCCGCTGCGCGACGGAGCGCTGCATTTCGCGCTGATAGAACGCGTTGCGGAAGCTGATCATCAGGCTCATGGAAAGGCCGATCAGGATCAGCGCGGCCAAAGAGAGCAGATGCTCCGAAAACAGTGTGTTCTCCGTGATCAGGGCGGGATTTCGGTATGACAGGCACCAGCAGACGACTGCCTCCGCGATCTCCGCCAGCAGGAAGAAGACCCTTGTCTTTCCGGTCAGGCAAATGCTCAGATAAAAGATCGAAAACAGGAACCACAGCGGCGCGTCTCCGCGGATGCCGCCGCGCAGGAAGAACGAGACCGGCGTATAGATCAGGCAGACCGCCGCGGAGATGAGCAGCGCGCCGAGCCGGATCCGGTCATACCGGACAGAGAGCAGCATGACGGCCGTGATCAGCACAATGCCGCCAGCCAGCGCGAGAATATTGCTTGCCGCCGCACGCATCACGACGATCTCGATCAGCGTGATCAG
This sequence comes from Oscillospiraceae bacterium, assembly GCA_018110935.1. Classification (GTDB taxonomy): domain Bacteria; phylum Bacillota; class Clostridia; order Oscillospirales; family Ruminococcaceae; genus Firm-04. The sequence continues at coordinate 4,542 of JAGDBX010000037.1, read as the reverse complement.
CCACGCGATCAGCATGACGCCGGTGAGCAGGACAAACAGTCTCCCGCGCAGATCGCGTTCGTCATTGAGAAAGAAATCCCTGATTCTGCCGGTGTTCATACGCTTCCCTCCTCCCCGTCATCCGGTTCAAATTCGATGACGCCGTCCGTTTCGGATTCCGGCAGGAACTCCATGATGCCGGCATCTTCTCCGCTGTCCGGCGCGGCGGGCGCATCGCCAAGGATCTCCCGCAGCTGATCTGTGAGACTGCGGCATTCTGTCATCAGCGTCTCATGATGCGCCGTGATAAACGCGCTGTCCCGCTCCTTTGCCGCAGATTCCAGCGCCTTTGCCCGTTCAGAAAGCGCGCCGCTTCCGATGAGCTTCAGCGTGCTTTTCAGCGCGTGCACAACGATCTCATAGTTTTCCAGATCGCCGTCCGCGAGGAATTTCCGCATGTTCTCGTCCTTTTCGGCTGTCTCACCGGCGAACTGTCTCAGAAGCGTCAGATAGAATTCCTCGTCGTCGCCGCAGTAGTGCAGCGCCTCTTCCGGATCGAGCCCGCAGGTCCGGAGCTGCTCCGTGACGGACTGCGTCCCGTTTCGCGGAGGCTCGGGCCGTTCCGGCGCTGAACGCTCTGCCGCGGAACGCGGCAGCACGCGGCGCAGCACGCGCTCCAGCTCGACCAGTTCGATCGGTTTGCTGACAAATCCGTCAAAACCGACGGAGAGGAATGTTTCACGCGCCGTGCTGACGGCATTCGCGGTCAGCGCAACGATCGGGACATCGTCGTTTTCGCGGCTGCTGTCCGCACGGATGCGCTTCATCGCCTCAATGCCGTCCATGCCGGGCATCATGTGATCCATGAAGATGATGCCGAAGCGCTGCGCCCTGCACAGATCGACCGCCTCGCTGCCTGAGCCTGCCGTGACAACGCTCATGCCGTATCGCTTCAGGATGTTTTTCGCGACGATAAGATTCATCGGCTCGTCATCGACCGCCAGCGCGGTGATATCCGGATAGAACAGCGCGTCATCCGCGGCCTGCGTCTGGTATTCCGCGTTCAGGACAGCGGCGACCGGGAAGCAGTAGAACGGCTTTTCCATGATGCGTGCGCGGGAGCCCTCCGGCAGCACAAAATCGCTGTTCGCGACAACCACGACGATCACGCCGGAGGCGATCTCCTCGATGATGTCGGCCGCGTCTCCGTATTCCTCCTCGCTGACAAACAGATGCGTCAGCCGGACGGACGCGAGCAGTTTTCTGAGATTCGCGGCATTGTCCACGCGGTGCATCTGCACGCCGAAGCCCCTGACGATGTTGCGTATCATCATATTATAGTATTCGCGGACATTCGGATCGGGATATTTATCCAGATGCAGGAACGCGCCGAGTGAAAGCTGATCGGGCTTTGCGACCGACATACAGCTTTCGGGTTCAATGACCTTCTGCGGGATGCTGACGCTGACAGTGGTTCCCTTGCCCGGTTCGCTGCTGAGCGTCATGAAGCCGCCCAGTGCCGCCGTAAAGCCGGAAACGATCGTCAGGCCGAGACCGAGCCCGCCGCCCTGCCGCGATCTGCCGGAATCCGCCTGATAATACCGCTCCGTGATGTGCTCCAGCTCCTCCTCCGTCATGCCGATGCCGGTATCCGTAACGCGGATGATCAGGTTCACGCCGTAGCTCTGCGGGATGCTGGTCAGACGGACATAGATGCCGCCCTCACGGGTGTATTTGAGGCCGTTCAGGATCAGATGCCGCAGGATCTTCCGGAGCTTGCTGACATCCGAATTCATCACGGACGGAATGGCGGGATCAACATCAATGACCAGCTCCAGCTCCTTTGGCTTGGCCGGCCGGATCTCCTCGACCAGATCGTTCAGCAGGGAGGAGAGCATATAGTTCTCGTAATTGTTCGTGAGCCTGCCGCGGTCGATCTCGGTGAAGTCAAGAATGTCGCTGATCTGTTCGGCAACGCGTCTGCCCGCGTCGCGCACGGCGATCAGATTCGCCTGCCGTTCGCTGTCCGGCTCCTCGTCGATGCAGATGCCCGTCAGGCCGATGATCGCGTTGATCGGTGTCCGCGTCTCATGCGAGACATTCGCGAGAAAATCGTTCAGCCGGTCCGTCGCGTCGGTCAGCGCCTCGATCTCCCGGTTGGACGCGCTCATGACCTGCAGCCATTTGTCGATCGTCGTGCGCGAGATGATGCTGATCGTCGTGATGACCGCGATATGCAGGATCGCGCGGGAGATCATCAGGCTGTCAAAGACCTCTCCGTTTTTCCACATCATCGTCAGCCCGTAGCCGAAGGTGATGTAGTACAGAAACTGCAGAAAGGTGATGAGCCGCCGGATGCCGGTCATTGTGTAGAGGATCAGGACGACTGACATCACGGCAACGGTATCGAAGACGCTTGTCCGGTGACTGCCGTAAAAGAAAAAGGTGAACATGATGAACGCGGAATACACCCAGATGCGGCCGCGCTCCGTGAACTGCTGATTCAGGTGCAGAAACCATGAGGCAAACACGCCGATCGTGATCGGGACGAGCGGCCAGATCTCCCAGTGCATCAGAAAGGATTCGCCGATCAGGATGACCGAAAAGACGGTGTAGCTCAGCAGGATCGTCAGCTGCGATGCCTGAAAGAGATCGTTCTTCTCCATTTGCTTCATTGCAGCACCCCCTCACTGTTCCGTCCCGAAGCGCGGGAGCCGGTTTCCGGCGCTCAGCTCGGCGATCCGGCGCACGCGCCGCACAAGCAGCTCGGGCAGGAACGGCTTGCGGATGAAATCCTCCGCGCCGAGCTGCATTCCGGTGCGTGCTGTCTCGGAATCCTCACTCGCAGTCAGAAAGACCACCGGAATCTCCGCGGTGCCCGGAAGCGTCCGGAGCTGCCGGACCGTCTCAAAGCCGTCCATCTCCGGCATCTGCACATCAATGAGCAGAACATCCGGCCGGTGCTCTGTCAGATATTTCAGAAGCGCTCTGCCGGATTTCATCGCAGAAACGCGGAAGCCCGCCTTGCTGAGCACGGTTCCGGCGAGCCGGAGATTCGATTCGTCGTCATCGACCACGACAATGTGGTATTCACTGCTCTGCGGCGCCGGCTGCTCCTCGTAGCTGACATACTTGGACTCCACGGAAACCGTGATGCCGCTTTCTCCGACACTCTCCCACGAGCGCAGGAGCTTGCCGGTCACGGTGTCGAGCTTGTCGCGGCAGATGTTGGTCAGAACCGCGAAATACTGATTGACGCGGCTGCGCATCAGAATATCCGATTTGCGCAGAGACGCCCGGATGTGCGCACCGAAGGCGTCACACTGCGCCTTGAACGCGGCATCGCCTGCGCCGTCCGCGGCATGAAGCGTGAACATGACCTGCCAGAAGCTGAGATGATTCCGGATGATATACCGCATGAAGTAGCGGTAAACCGGCGTAAAGGCGTCCTTGTCAAGCTGAAAGGCCTCGTCGGGCACGGCGCGTTCGCTGAGGATCTCAGAAAGCCGGCTGATGTCCTCCGCGGAGGATTCCGTGCTGTTCTGCTGTGCGGCATCGCTCTGATAAAGCGAAAAACCGTGCTTGCCGTTCTTTTTGACGGTGTAGAGCGACTGATCGGCGAGCCGGAAGAGCGCTCCGTAATCGGCACCGTGCTGCGGCACGAACACCGCGCCGACCGATGCGCCGAGCGGAATGCCCATCTCCTCGCCCATGAGCTCTTTTGCCTTTGCGACCAGACCGGCATTGATATCCGCCGTAAAGGCCGCAACCGCGTCAGCCGTCTGCATCCCGGCGGCGAACGCGACGAACTCATCGCCGCCGATCCTGCCGATCTTCGTCCTCTCCGGCAGTGCGCCGCGGAGAACCGCCGCAAAGCTGATGAGCACATCATCGCCCTTTTTGTGCCCGTAGAGGTCGTTGACCAGCTTAAAGGAGTCCAGGTCGATCATCAGCAGGCAGCCGAAATCGGAGGAGCAGAGCTCCGTCATCGCGCGCTCTGACGCGGCCTTGTTCAGAAAGCCCGTCAGTCTGTCGGTGTCCGCCTCTTCGCGGAGAGAGTGCAGCCGCTTCTCCTTGGAGACGACATTCTGCACGCGGCGCAGCAGAATATCCGGATCAAAGGGCTTGCGGATGTAATCGGAAACGCCGGCCTCAAAGCCGTGCCGTTCGGTGTCTGCGGTGTCGTCGGCTGTCAGGAAGATCACGGGGATCTCACCGATGCCGCGCTGCTTTTCGAGCGTGCGCAGCTGTGACAGCGATTCAAAGCCGTCCATGCCGGGCATTTTGATGTCAAGAAGAATCAGGTCGGGCAGCGTGCCGGCCGAGAGCGCGGCGAGCAGCTCCGCACCGGAGCGGAGCGCCGTGACCTGTATTCCGCTGCTGCTGAGGATGCGGTCAGCGATCCGCAGATTGACCGCGTCATCGTCTACGACAAAAATATGTACTGCCATGTTTTCATCCTCCGTATCGTGATACTGGTTGAGACTGCTGCGGAACATAAAAATATACATTTTTATTATAGCATGATTTGCCAACTGTTTCAATGGCAGAATGAATATTTGT
>JAGDBX010000036.1 GCA_018110935.1 Oscillospiraceae bacterium | reverse complement strand
GAAGCCCCCGCCGTCAGGCGGGGGCTTTCATGTCCTCATATCGGGATTCTCAAGGGACATTGTCCCTTGAGCGGGGTTTGGGGCAGAGCCCCATTCTGAATCATCGCAAAGCGATACCTCTTCCGACAGCATGAAGCCGAAAGAATCTGCTTTACTTTTCGCGCAAAATGGTGTATACTATACTGTGAGAGCGGCCTCGTGTGATACGCAGGCCAAAGATTCCGATGCTTCTGAAAGGTTTTGAGCATGAAAAAACAGTATCTTGAGATCGGGAAGATCGTCAACCGGCACGGTTTGAACGGAACCGTCAAGGTCATGCCGTGGTGCGACAGCCCTGATTTTCTCTGCGAATTTGAAACGCTCTACCGCGGCGCAAAGCACATCCCCATGACGGTGGAGCGCGCCGCCGTGCAGAAAAACACCGTCCTCATCAAGTTTGAGGGCGTGGACACCCCGGAAGCCGCAGATGCGCTGCGCAACGCGGTGCTGTTCATGGACAGGAACGATGTCGAACTGGACGAGGACAGCTATTTTGTGCAGGATCTGCTCGGCATGACGGTGAAAGACGCCGACAGCGGCACGGTTTACGGAAAGCTGACCGATGTGCTGCAAACCGGCGCGAACGATGTCTATGAGGTCACGGCAGAGGACGGCAGAAAGCTGCTCGTTCCGGTGATTCCGCAGGTCGTGCTCCGCATCGACGATGAAACGGACACCGTGCTGATCCGTCCGCTGGAGGGGCTGTTTGACTGATGCTGATCGAGATTGCGACACTGTTTCCGGAGATGTGCGAGGCGGTGCTGTCCGCGAGCATCATCGGCAGGGCGCGCGCAAAGGGCGCGATCACGGTGAACTGCCATCAGATCCGCGATTATACGCTGGACAGGCACAACCGCGTGGATGATTCGCCGTTCGGCGGCGGCATGGGTATGGTCATGCAGGCACAGCCGGTCTATGACTGCTGGAAGGCTGTCCGCGCCATGTCCGATCTGCCGATGCACACGATTTACCTCTCTCCGAAGGGGAAGACGCTGACACAGCGGCGAGTCCGCGAACTGGCGGAACTGCCGCGGCTGTTTTTGCTCTGCGGGCATTACGAGGGCATAGACCAGCGCGTGCTGGACCGCATCACAGACGAAGAGATCTCCGTCGGGGATTACGTGGTAACGGGCGGTGAGCTGCCCGCGCTGATCCTGACCGATGCCGTGGCGCGGATGTGTGAAGATGTCCTCCCCTCCTCCGAGGCCTATGAGGATGAGAGCCATTTTTCGGGGCTGCTGGAATACCCGCAGTATACGCGCCCGGAGATCTGGGAGGGAGAGGCGGTGCCGCCTGTTCTGCTGACGGGGCATCACAAAAATATTGCCGCGTGGCGTCAGGCGCAGTCTGAGGCGATCACAAGGGAGCGCCGCCCCGATCTTTGGTCAAAATGGTCAAAGGGAGAATAATTGTGCGCTCTGTTGTTGAGTTTCACAAAAATCACTGTTGAAAACTAGCCTGTTGAACAAAGGTTTTCAACCAGTTTCAACAATTTACTTTCGTAAATATGCCCAAACGAACGGGCAAACTCTCCGCCGGAATGTAGCATACCGGAGAATTTTGCCGTGTTGCCGCCCATTTGTATAGATTGCCCGTTGACGAAACGCGTCTTTATTAGTATAATGATATAGAGGTTCCGCAGAGAAGCCGGCACCGATACACAGTGAAAATATGTACAATGTGTATTCTGAAGGGGTCAGAGGGGGCTAACGGCGGAGCTTTCCGATATGTCCGTTTGGGTATCTGAATTCATAAAGGAGAGTTAAGTCTATGTGTATCAAAGATGTCATGGTTCAGAATCAGGTTGGTCTGCACGCGCGTCCTGCGACCTTCTTCATTCAGAAGGCCAATGAGTTCCGTTCCGCGATCTGGATCGAAAAGGAAGAGCGCAGGGTCAACGCGAAGAGCCTGCTGGGCATCCTTTCTCTGGGCATTGTCGGCGGTACGGCGATCCGCATCATTGCTGACGGCACCGACGAGGAGCAGGCTGTTGCCTCTCTGGTCGAGCTGGTCGACAGCGGTTTCAGCGATGAGAGCCGCTGAGATCCCGTAAAGCAGAACAAAACAAAGGGCAGTCCCGCGGGGCTGCCCTGTTTTTGTATCCTGCTATGCCTGCCGCGTGACCGTAACGGTCTGCACGCCGTAATACCGCAGCACGCGCAGCACCGCGGCGTCGATGCGCTCTCCGCACATGACGACCGGAACGGCGGGCGGACAGCTCACGGCGAGCTCGGCACAGACGCGTCCCGCGCAGGCAGCCGCCGGAAGGGTTTCCGTTCCGGAGAACAGTGCCTCACGCGGCGAGCACACGCGTTCGGGGACGGTCAGCGGCGGCGGCGCATCCGTGACCGGCGAACGGCGCGGAAGCCCGCAGAGAACGGCCGTCATACAGTCCAGCGCCGCGTCCGGCGTGTACGGCGAAGGCATCAGCACAAGATGGTCCGGATCGTCAAATTCCGCAAAAATGCCGTGTCTTCTGAGAATATCCGCCAGCTCCGTGCCGGTGTATCCGCGGGGCTTCGGCATCAGCGTCAGCTTCATCGGTTCTCCGCCGCAGAGCGTCCAGCCCGCGGCAGAAAGAGCCGCACGGACGGTGCCGAGCTTTCGCAGAAGATTCCGGAGCTTTGCCGGAAAGCGTTCTGCCAGCTCTGCGTTCGCGGCATCCAGCGACTGCAGGATCAGATAGCTCGGGCTTGTTGAGGAAAACAGTGCCAATGCCTGCCGTATGCGTGCAGTGAGAAAAGCCGGCAGCCGCGGGGAACAGTGCAGATAGGCGCCGCCCGTCAGCACAGGCAGTGTCTTGTGCGCGGAGCTGCAGCAGAGGTCTGCGCCGAGATCGGCGGGATGCTCCGGCTGCGGCAGAAACCGCAGATAGGCGCCGTGTGCGCCGTCGACCAGCAGCAAAATCCCGTGTGAACGGCAGATTTCGGTTGCTGCGCGGATATCCGCGATTCCGCCCGTGTAATCCGGAGAGGTCAGCCAGAGCGCGGCGGGCGGCTCCGGCATCGCGGCGATCGCCTGCTCCAGCGTATCGGGCGAAACATCCGCACGCAGATAAGAGCCGGACGGCGGCAGCCAGACGATCTCAAAATCGAGCAGAACAGCCGCGGTCAGAAAGGTGCGGTGCGCGTTCCGCGCCGCGAGGATGACCGGTTTTCTGCCCGCCTGCCGCGCGGAAAGCACCGCGAGATACAGCATGGCGCGGATGCAGAGCGAGGAGCCCTCCGCGGAATAAAAGGTCGGGCAGCCAAAGAGCGCGGATGCGTTCCGCTCACTCTCCGCGATGATGCCCTCCGGTGCGGACAGATTGTCTGCCCCAGCAATCTCAGTCAGGTCGCGCGCCTCACAGCCCAGAGGGCCGCTGCCCTTATGCCCCGGCATATGCAGCCGGATGCTGCCGCTTTCCGCGTATTTACTCACAAAATCACAGATCGGCGTCTCCATGCGTAGGCCTCCTTTCCCGTGCGCAGTCTGCGGGTTTATTATAGCACGGTGCAGGAGGGTGTGTCAAGACCGCAGCGCGTCCCGCGCCGCTTTCTCAGCGTTCCCCGCTTTTGTGCGTTCGCCCATTGCGTTTTTTTGCATAATATGGTATAATAGTTTTTGTATACAGGAACAGCGGACAGAGGGAGGTGCGGATATGCAGATTCGGACATCGGAGATCGCCGGCGGCGTTCGCTGCACCGAAATTCTGGACAGCCGCTTCCGCGGATGTCTGCTCACGCTGCATTTCGCACTGCCGCGGGAAGAAAAGACCGCGCCTGTTCACGCGCTTCTGACCGATCTGCTGACCGGCTCCTCCGCGGATTATCCCGCGCCCGGCGCGCTGAACGAAAAGCTCGATTCGCTCTATGCCGCGGATTTTCCCGGCTCGCTCACCCTCTGCGGAGATGCCGCCGACCTCTATTTTTCCGCCTCGTGGCTGGATGACGCCTACGCCCTGAACGGGGAGCCGCTCACGGATGAGGTGCTCTCGCTCGTGACGGGCTGTCTGTTCCGCCCGCACCTGAAAGACGGCGCCTTTGATGCGGAACGCTTCCGCATCTGCAGGCAGAATCTGCTCGATGACATCGACGCTGCCGTCAATGACAAGCGCGCCTACGCGCTCCGCCGTGCGGCTGAGACCGCGTTTGCCGGTGAGCCTGCCTCGATTCCGCCGCAGGGCACAAGGCCCTTTGCCGAATCCGTTACGGCAGCGGACTGCGCCGCGCTCTGGCAGGAGATTCTCCGCACGGCACCGGTCGATCTGATCGCCGTTCTGCCGCAGGAAAAGCCTTTGCTCATGCAGCGGCTGACAGAAGCGTTTTCCGGCATCCGGCGTGAGACGCGCCCCGTTTCCTTTTCGGCGCCCTCCCCGCCGCGGGTGCAGACGGAATACCGGACGGAAGAAATGGACATGATCCAGTCCCGGATCGTGATGACATATCTCTATGACCGTGCCGACCGCATGGCCATGACCTTGCTCTGCCGGATGCTCTCCGGCACGGGCAGTTCGCTCCTCTTTGCGAATGTGCGCGAGAAAGAGGGGCTCTGCTACGACTGCTCCGCGTCCTTCTCGGCGGCAAAGCACGCGCTTGTGATCGAATGCGGCGTCCGTCCCGGTATGGAGCAGGCGGCGGAAGCGGCAATTGATGCACAGATCGCCGCAGTACGGCAGGGTGCGTTTCCGGCGGAACTGCCGGAGGAGTGCCGTCTTGCAGAGGCGTTTTCCGCGGCAGCGGCGCAGGACAGCTCCGGCGGGATCGCAAGGGCCGCGGCAGCCTGTCACCGAGCCGGTCTTGCCTATGATCCCGCGGAATGGCTCCGGCAGCTCAATTCCGTTACGCCCGCGCAGATCGCGGAAGCAGCCGGAAAGCTCCGTCTTGCCTCCGTCTTCCGGCTCTGCGGCAGAGAAGAAGGGGGGCGTGCCGATTGATCATCACCGATCCCGTGACCGGAGACAGCTGTCTGCTGGTCACGCACGAAAGCGGTATGCGCATCTGCGTTGCGGAGCAGCCCGGTTTTCACACGGCCTCCGCGCAGCTCGGCGTGCGATTCGGCTCTGTGCACCGGCGATTTTCGGCAGACGGTCAGACCGTCACGCTGCCGGCCGGAACCGCGCATTTTCTGGAGCACAAGCTCTATGAGAACGCGGACGGCGACGCGGTGACGCAGTTTGCGCGGCTCGGCGCTTCTGACAACGCCTACACCGCCTTCGACCGCACGGTCTATTATTTCTCCGCACAGCAGCATTTCGCCGAAGCGCTGACGCTTCTGCTGGATTTTGTGCAGAATCCTTATTTTACGGAGCGTTCTCTTGAGAAGGAGCGTCCGATCATCGCGCAGGAGATCTGTGAATATTCGCTGGATTCACCGGATGACCGCATTTTCTTCCTGCTGATGGAGGGGCTCTTTCACCGGCATCCCGTCCGCTGCGATGTCGCCGGTACGCTGGACAGCATCGGGCAGATCACGCCGGAGCTGCTGTATCAGTGCCACCGCGCCTTCTATCAGCCGTCTGATCTCGTGCTCTGCTGCGCGGGCAGCGTGACGGCAGGAGAGGTGCTGGAGATCGCCGGACGCGCGGTGAAGCGCCGCCCGCCGGTCAAAGCTGTGCCGGAGCCGATCCCGGAGCCGGAGACAGTCCGCGTGCCGGAACTCCGCGAACAGATGACCGTCAGCAAGCCGCAGTTTGCCGCCGGCTTCAAGAGCCCGCCCGTCACAGGGGAGGCGCTCCTGCGGCAGACCCTTCTGGGCGAACTCGTGCTCGATTATATCGCGGGACAGTCCTCGCCGTTCTGCCAGCGGCTGCTCTCAGAGGGACTCATCAATGACACATTCTCTGTCAGCGCCTTTACCGGCGAAAGCTGGTTTGTGCTGATGGCGGAGGGAGAATCCGATACACCCGAGCGGGTGCGTGATGAACTGCTTCGGGAAATCACCCTTGTTGCGCGGGAGGGGATCGATCCGGAACGCTTTGCCGCGCTCAAGCGTGCTGCATACGGCGACGCGGTGCTCTCCGTCAATTCCCCGGCGGCATCGGCAGAGGCCATGACCGACGCGCTGATCCGCCGTCTGCCCTCACCCTATCTGGTCACGGCACTGCTCCCATCCCTGACCGTCCGCGAAGCGGAAACGCTGATCGCCGAACGGCTCCGCCCCGACCGCGTCTGTCTCGCGGTCATTGAACCCGGCTGATATCCCGCCTGAAAGGCGGTTTTCAGAATCAAGGAAAGGTTGGTACTTATTATGCTTCCACTGCTATTTCAGACAGTCGGCTCGCTGGAACAGGATCAGATCGTCTTCCCGCGGCTCGGCCTGGACTTCAATGTTCACAGCACCGCGTTCACGCTCTTCGGGCTGACCGTGACATGGTACGGCGTGCTGATCACGGTCGGTATGCTGCTCGCGATGATCTACGGCTTCACCCGGATGCGAAAAGTCGGACTGGATCCCGACCGCGCGATTGACGGCGTCATCGGCGGCGTGATCGGCGGTATCATCGGCGCAAGGCTCTACTACATCGCCTTTCACTGGGACAGCTATGCGGATGACTGGCGCTCGGTCTTCAATATCCGCAGCGGCGGCCTCGCGATCTACGGCGGCATCATCGGTGCGCTGCTGGTCGGTTCGGTGATCTGCAAGCTGCGAAAGGTGCGCCTGCTCCCGATGTTCGATGTCGTGTCACTCGGTTTTCTGATCGGTCAGTGCATCGGCAGATGGGGCAACTTCACGAATCATGAGGCGTTCGGCGGCAATACCGACGGCGTTTTCGGCATGTCCAGCGGCCGGATCCAGACATGGATCGCACGCAATTACACGGACGGCTCCGTCGCGGCTGACCGTACCGTTCACCCCTGCTTCCTCTATGAATCCGTCTGGTGTCTGCTCGGCTTTGTACTGCTGCACTTTATCTTCAAGAAGTGGCGCAAATTTGACGGCCAGATCTTCCTGATGTATGTCATCTGGTACGGTACGGGCCGGTTCTTCATTGAGGGCCTGCGCACAGATTCGCTCTATCTCGGCACGATCAAGATCTCGCAGGCAGTCGCGCTGGTCTCTGTCGTCACCGCACTCGTCCTGCTGATTGTCGGACTGAGCCGTGTCAGACGCATGGGCGGCGATTATCAGCTCTATGCTGACACAGCAGAATCCAAGGCGCTGCTGGAAGAGGCAGACCGCAAGGCGGCGGAATATGAAGCGAAGCGTTCCCGCAAAAAGAACGCGATCCTCCCGGATGAGGAAATGACCAATGTGCTGCTCGGACAGGACGCGGCGGAAGCTGTCAAGGAATCCGCGGAAGAGTCTGTTGAGGACGCGGCTGAAACCGTCAAGGAAACTGCAGAAGAGACTGTCAAGGACGCTGCGGAGGCCGTCAAGGAAACTGCAGAAGAGACTGTCAAGGACGCGGCGGAGGCCGTCAAAGAAACTGCAGAAGAGACTGTCAAGGACGCTGCGGAGGCCGTCAAAGAAACTGCAGAAGAGACTGTCAAGGACGCTGCGGAGGCCGTGAAGGAAACCGCGGAAGAGACTGTCAAGGACGCTGCAGAGACTGTGAAGAAATCCGCAGAAGAGACTGCCAAGGACGCGGCGGAGGCCGTGAAGGAAACCGCGGAAGAGACCGTTAAGGACGCGGCTGAAACCGTCAAGGAAACTGCAGAAGAGACTGTCAAGGACGCGGCAGAGGCCGGGAAGGAAACCGCGAAAAACGCTGCCGGCGCGGCAAAACCTGCATCTTCCGGCAAAAAGAACAGGAAGAAGAAAAAGTAAACCCGAAGAAAAAAAGGAGGAGTTCTGTCATGAAAGAAGTATTTGATTTTCTGAAAAAGTGCGGCACCTATTATCTGGCAACCGTTGAGGGTGACCAGCCCCGTGTGCGCCCGTTCGGCACGATCGACCTGTTCGAAGGGAAGCTCTACATCCAGACCGGCAAGGTAAAGGCGGTTTCCAAGCAGATCGCGGCAAATCCGAAGGCGGAGATCTGTGCATTTGCGGACGGTCAGTGGCTGCGCGTTTCCTGTGAACTGGTGCGGGATGACCGTATCGAGGCTAAGCAGCATATGCTGGACAATTATCCCGATCTCAAGGCAATGTATTCCGCAGAGGATGACAACACGGAGGTGCTCTATCTGAAAAACGCGGTGGCTGTGTTCAGTTCCTTTGCCGCTCCGCCGCGCACGGTGACATTCTGATTTAAGGTATCGCTCCGCGATGATTCAGAATGGGGCTCCGCCCCAAACCCCGCTCAAGGGACAGTGTCCCTTGAGAATCCCGTT
>JAGDBX010000035.1 GCA_018110935.1 Oscillospiraceae bacterium | reverse complement strand
CGCCCGCCGACCGGCACACCTGCTCGATGTGCGGCAAAATGTGCGCCGTCCGCACAACGAACATGATTCTGGAGGGCAAAACGGTCGAATTCTGCCCGGAAACGGCAGAAAAATAACAGAATCCCGCACGTTACAGAATCCCGTCGATCCTTTTTATCATATCCGTTACAGCCGCGGGGAGCGCCGCGGCGGGCAGTTCTGCCTTTTCAGCGAGGGAATCCGTGTTCCGGAGTGAGAGGATGCCAGCAAGCATCGACCGCATGACATTGTCAATGTCTGCGGGAGAACTGTATCCTTCCGCAGACAGAATAAAAACTATTTCAAAGGAGCAGATTCCCATGCAGAAACAAAACCTCAGAAAAATCATCCTGACAGCCGTGCTTGCGGCTGCCGCCGTCGCGCTTTCGCCGCTTTCGATTCCGGTCGGCGCGTCAAAATGTTTTCCGGCACAGCATCTGATCAACATTCTGTCCGGCGTCTTTCTCGGCCCGTGGTATGCGCTCGCGCAGGCGTTTACGGCAAGTCTCTGCCGCAATCTGATGGGCACCGGCACGCTGCTGGCATTTCCGGGCAGCATGATCGGCGCGTTTCTCTGCGGCCTGCTGTTCAGCAAAACCCGCCGCCTGCCGCTGGCTTACATCGGAGAGCTTTTCGGTACCGGTGTGCTCGGCGGCATCGCCGCGTTCTTCGTCGCGTCGCTCGTCATGAACAAGGAGGCCGCGTTCTTTGCCTATGTGCCGGCGTTTCTGATCAGCAGTCTCGGCGGAACCGTGCTGGCCGCCGCGCTGATCCCAGCACTGCGGAAGGCGGGCGTCGCGCAGCTGTTCCGCGCTGACGCACAGTAAAAAGGAGCCTTTTTCATGCTGCATTATCTGTCGGCGATCCGTGCCGCAAGCCCGATCGTCCACTGTATCACGAATTATGTGACCGCGAATGACTGTGCAAATCTCCTGCTTGCCTGCGGGGCACGGCCCGTCATGGCAGATGCGCCGGAGGAGGCCGCTGAGATCACGGCAGGCAGTCAGGCGCTTGTGCTGAATCTCGGGACGCTCAGCAAAGAGCGCTTCTCCGCGATGCTGACTGCCGGAAAACAGGCGAATCAGCTGGAGATCCCGGTCGTTTTCGATCCGGTCGGCGCAGGCGCTTCAGCGTTCCGCAGTGCCTGTGCGGAGCGGCTTCTGCGTGAGATCCGGTTTGCGGCGATCCGCGGGAATCCGGCCGAAATGCAGGCGCTTGCGGGCGGAAAAAAGCGGTTTGCTGGCATCGATGCAGCGCCGGAGGATACAGAAAATGCGCCTGCCCTCGCGCAGACGCTTGCAGAACGCTATCAGACGGTCATCATGCTGACCGGCGAAACAGACACCGTCACAGACGGGAAAACGCTCATCCGTATCCGGAGCGGTCATCCTGTTCTGCGGCAGATCACAGGTGCGGGATGTATGCTTTCCGCGCTGACAGGCGCGTTTCTGACGGCGGAGCGCTCGGCGGAAAGCTGTGCTGCGGCGGCACTTGCCGTCGGGCTTGCCGGACAGACCGCCGCGGAGCAGACGGGAGAGAACGGCGGGAACGCTTCCTGCCGGAATCATCTGATCGACGCGGTGTACCGCATGACGGATGCCGAGCTTGAGAAAGGAGCGCATCATGCGTATCTCTCCTGAAGCCCTGCGGCTTTATGCCGTGACCGACCGCCGCTGGCTGCACAGCATGACGCTGTGTGAGCAGATCGAACAGGCGATTCTGGGCGGCGTGACCTGCGTGCAGCTGCGCGAAAAGGAACTGGAACATGAGGCCTTTCTGCGGGAGGCAATCGAAGTACGGGCACTCTGCAGACAATACGGCGTACCGCTCATCATCAATGACAGCGCGGAGATCGCGCTGCGTGCCGGTGCAGACGGCGTCCATGTCGGGCAGAAGGATCAGGATCCGGCAGAGCTGCGAAAAGCCTTCGGCGGCCGCCTGATCATCGGTGTCTCCGCGGCAAACCCGGAGGAGGCCGTCAAAGCGGAGCAGAGCGGCGCGGATTATATCGGCTGCGGCGCGGTCTTTTCGACATCGACCAAGACGAACACGCGTCCTGTCAGCCGCGAAACACTTGCTGCCGTCTGTGCGGCTGTGCGTATTCCGGTTGCAGCGATCGGCGGCATCACGGAAGAAAACGCGGTCATGCTCAGAGGGACAGGCATAGCGGGAATCGCAGTTGTTTCTGCGGTTTTCGCACAGGATAACATCAGAGAGGCCGCGCGGCGGCTCAACCGGATCGGGGTGTGGAAATGATCGGCAGAGTGCTTTCGGTTGCCGGATCGGATTCCGGCGGCGGCGCGGGGATTCAGGCGGATATCAAGACGGTCACGATGCTCGGATGCTACGCGATGACCGCAATTACCGCTGTCACGGTGCAGAACACCCGGGGCGTCACGGCAATCACGGTCATTCCGCCCGATGTCATTGCGGCGCAGATCGACGCGGTCTGTACCGACCTGTTTCCGGATGCCGTCAAGGTCGGGATGCTGTCAAATGCAGAAAGCATCCGTTCGGCCGCGGAGCGGCTGGGGTATTACCGTCTGCGCCGCATTGTGGTCGATCCGGTCATGGTCTCGACGAGCGGGCACGCGCTGCTGCGCCCCGACGCGGTACAAACGCTCTGCGCAGAGCTGTTTCCGCTCGCCTTTCTGATCACGCCGAATCTGCCGGAGGCGTCTGCACTGCTCGGGGGTCCGGTTGAAACGGCGGCGGAGCAGGAATCGGCGGCAGCGGAGCTTTCCGCGCGGTACGGCACGGCAGTGCTGGTCAAGGGCGGGCATCTGAACGGTCCGGCCAGCGATGTGCTCTGCGCGGACGGCGAAATCAGCCGATTTGAGACCGGGCGTGTTTTGACAGAAAACACCCACGGCACCGGCTGCACGCTTTCCTCCGCGATCGCGGCACATCTCGCAAAGGGCATGACGCTCCCCGACAGCATCCGCGCGGCAAAAGCATATCTGACCGGCGCACTGAAAACCGGATTTGACATCGGCACGGGAAACGGCCCGCTGCTGCATACTTACGAGATTGTCGGTGAAATACAATGAACCCCCCAAAAATAAAAGTTTTGGTCGAGCTTTTTCAAAAGCTCGCGGGAGTCCAGAGGGCGGCGCGCTCTGGCCGCGCTCAGCAGAGCGCGGAATCCCCTGCATAAGTATCGCTCCGCGATGATTGATAATGGGGCGCTGCCCCAAACCCCGCTCAAGGGACAACTGTCCCTTGCGAATCCCGCTTTGAGGACACAAAATCCCCCGCCTGACGGCGGGTGATTCTTTTCGTGCGCCCAT
>JAGDBX010000034.1 GCA_018110935.1 Oscillospiraceae bacterium | reverse complement strand
TCCTTCGGAATCATGTCAGGTCTGAACTGTCTTGTGCTTCTTCTTGTGACCAGATTTGCGATTGCTTCCATGGGGATTCCTTCCTTTCTGCGTGTTATAATGCGGGGCTGCTCCGCTGAACGGACGGAACAGCCCCTTTCGCACATGGGATCGGCAGGCGGTTTGATGACAAGCTCCGCATCTGCAGGTTTCAGCAGCCTAGAACGATGAAAAGGAGGTCATCTCCGCCGGTGTGTGCCGGCGGAACAGCAGCGCGGAACGCCTGCCGTAAAATATAGGTACCGGCCATCCGGTGACAAACGGAACATCGGCCTTTTCAATCAAAGAATAAAAGGAAGTCACCGACAGCCCGGAGGCTGCCGCCGAAGTCCACGCCGGTACCGGCACAGCAGGCAATCTGACAGCGAACGGCTGCACACCACAGGAATAGGATCTGTAAAAGGAAGCTGCCAACGGTGCGGCCACGCCTGCCGTGATTTTATTATAACACAGAATTCAGGAAAAAGCAAGAGAGAACCGCGGCGCGTCAGAGAGACTCCGCTTCGTCAGCGGATGCAGGCGCCGCCTGCTCCATGAAAAAGTCCGCGTCGATCAGACTCAGTTCCTTTTCGCCGGAAGGCTTGCCCATGACCAGGATCACATCGGCGTCCTCCGGCGAGGCGGTCAGCTCCGCGCCCTGCGAACGGAACAGGATATCGAGATATTCCCGCAGCGAAAACGCGCCGTTCCGTTCCATGGCCTCGTAATAGTTTCTGGTATCATTCAGAAGTCCGTCAAAAATGATCACACGGTTCGGAATATCAATGAAGCCGTAATTCATCATCCGGTATTTGCCCGTGAGAACATGGGTGAAAAAGCAGTTTTTCGGGTTGTAGAGCTTCACATCCGCGCCCGTCTCTGAGACGGCCATCGCGCCGACAAAGCATTCTCCGATCTCGCCGAAAGTCTCAGGCCCGCTAAACAGATTGATATTGCAGCTGACCGCCGTGAGTGTCTTCTGCGCCTTTTCAAGGTCGATGTCGATGTATTCCGCGGCATCGGAATGAGTGATATCGCCGCTGAACACGATCTCGTCAGACTTGTAGCCCGCGTTCCAGCCGATATTGAGTTCCTCCCCGTTCCGCTGCGCAGCGCTGACATGCAGATCGACATCCACGCACTCCTCATCATTCCAGTAAATGAAGAAGCGGATGATTTTTGCGTTCTCCGGGATCCGGTACGCAAGGCCGGAGCGGATATACCCACCCTCAGAGGATTTGTCATTCACGCGGAGCGAGGAAAGGTCAAGGTCGAAATCCGGCATACGGACGCAGACCTTTTTTTCGCGCAGCGCGGTCTGATTTGCGGCAAGCCGCATCTGCAGCAGGTGGCGGAGCATCGGGCGCAGCACGACCGTTTCCTGATATTTCGTCTCATCGAGAGAAGCGGCGTTGTCACGCGAGAAGAACGAAACAAGGCTGACAAGCGTCTGCGTTTTCAGATTCGCGGCCTGCGGCATCAGCTTTGTGAAGATGTCCTCCGCACGGTAACCGTTCCGGAGCAGATAGGTCAGATGGCGGATCATCATGCCGGGGCGCGCCGCGTAGGCGTCCAGCACATCCGGCGCCCTCTGCGCGACCTTCTCCTTTATCTCCGATTCCCACGAACGGAGCGTGCCCGCACGGAGCTCCGCGACTGCCGCCGCGTAATCTGCCTTCCGCGAATACGCGTTGTAATCGAGAAAACGGAGCATCAGGAGCGTGCGCTCCCGCTTTTTGCCGGAGAGGATGAGGTTTTCCCGGAAGTCTGAGAGCGGATAGCTTTCCAGAAGCCGGACGATCAGGCGCTTCTGCGAGGTGCGGAAGTGAAAGCCCGCTCTGGTGAGCGCGTAGTCCATGCACTTCCAGACATCGCCCGTGTGCTGGCAGAGAGTGTGCAGAAAGCTGAGCTTTTCATCCGCCGTCAGCGCGGCGTCAGAAAAAACCGCCTGGAAAACGAGCAGCAAGTTCTGCTTGAAGGTGACGGTCACGCCCGCCATTTCCTCTGCGGAAAGCTGCTTTGCACATCCTGCTATGAGCATCTGCTCCTTGTCGGTCATGCGCTCGGTTTTGGTCAGGATCTTCCGGTAAGGGATAAGAAAGCGCTCCTCCGTGCCGATCAGCGCAAGCGTTTTTGCGGCAAGCAGCGTCTCATCCGGCTGTGCCTTTTCGTTGTCCGGCACTTCGGGCAGCCAGCCTCTTGTGACACGGATCCCGGTCAGCTCCCTGACGCCGTAGGTCGAAAGATAATGCAGCATCTGATGAAAGCGGAAGACTGCCGCATCCATCTCCATGACCTGTGCGGGAAAATCGGGGTACATCGGCTTGGCCTTGACATCGCCGATATACGCTCTGATGCGCGCGGCAAAACCGTCCGTGTCGGCGGATTTGGCCAGTGTGATGATATCCTTCGGAGAGAGCGTGTACCCCATCGCCAGCAGCTCTTCGTTGACTGTCATGGCTTTCAGGACGCCTTCCTCGGTAAGCGGTACGCTGTCCTTTGCGACAGCGGCGAGCCGGAGCTCGGAAAAAAGCAGCTGATCGTGGTTCACTGTGATCCCTCCGTGTCTGTTTCGTGTTTTCATAGGAAAGATTATATATTACCACAGATTTTCGGTTTTGTCAAGAGGTATCCGCATTTTTAATCCGTTTTTTGTTCTTTCGCGCTGACGGCTTGCATTTCTGCCGAAAATATGCTATACTGCATCTGTTACAGATCATCACTGAAAAGGGGCGAAAACCATTGAAACTGATCCGATCACTGCTTGCCGCGGCACTTGGCATGACGATGCTCTGCGGCTGTTCCGGCGAATCCTCCGTTTATGTGCAGATTCCGGAAAAAGTCACCGGCACCTTTGAGGACAATCCCTATTTTGACATCACGGACACCGCCTTGTTCCGTGCCGCCGAACTCTCCGACGGCAAACCGGTCACCGTCGCTGTCTACCGGATTCATGTCAACGAGAGCATTGACGTTGACACCACGCTGACGGCCTATTCGGCAAGCGGCCAAAAGCTGGATGAAAGCCGTGAATTCACACTGCCGCTCGTGCAGGGGGATGACAACTATCTTGCGTTTCAGTTTATGACCGATGAGCCGATCGCGGAGACAAAGGGAACTTTTGAAGCCTTCAAGATGCTGGAGAGAGGGCCGGAGCACTCCGTGGAAATGATCCAGTGGCAGAATGCGGACGGCGGCGGCCTGAGCGTTGCCGTGGAGCAGACCGGTGACAGGACCGGACCGCTGACCAGAGGACGCTTTCTGCTGAGCAGCGGCGGAAAAATCATCGGCTGTGCCAGAAGCTGGTTCATGAAGGAATATGTGCAGAAAAAGGGCGATACCGCCGAGATCCCCGCAGATGACTGGAGCGACTACATCTGCGAAGACGGTCAGACGCCTGACAAAGTGGAAATGTTTTTGAATCCGTGAATACAGTGCCCGCGCCGCTGTGTTCTCCGGCTTATTCGTGCTTGACAAACGCAGGCTTTTCGTTTATAATGATATTGCCTGTCGTTTCCTAGTGAATACGACAGAATAATCACTGCTGGAGGAAACTCGCATGAAAAAAGCACTGAAATCTATCGCAGCGCTGGCAGCATCCGTCATGGCACTGTCTTCAGCGGCTGGCATCACCGCATCGGCTTCACAGTACGGTTCGTTCACTTATTCAAAAGGTCTGGACGGGAAGATTCAGATTGAGAACTGCACCACCACGAATAAGGCTGTTTATGTGCCCTATAAAATTGAAGGGAAGCAGATCAGCAGAATCAAGAAGGGCGCTTTTGTAAGATGCTCACTGCTCAGATATGTGATCCTGAACGGGTCATCTCCGGTAATTGAAGTGGGTACCACACATCAGGGAACATGCTATTTCTGCAATAGCGGAGCAAACTATACTTATTATGTCGATAACACACCGGTCTACTGTTATAATTTCGGTGATTATAACGAGGACGGAACGGTCGATCTGCTGGATGCACAAGCCATTCTGAGGCATTACACGACATATACGGTTGCCGGAAAAAAGTATGCATCAGAACTGGAATACGCCCGGTATCTGGCTGTTGCGGATGTTGACCGCAACGGTGAGATCGGAATTGAAGACGTACAGCTCGTTCTGCAGTATTACACCGAGGTGATCGCAGGAATGCCGGCCTTCCCTCTGATGGAATATGTTTATTCAATGAATAACGGACCGATCTGATCCGAAGAAATACGGTCAGAAAACGCGCAAACCGGATGATCCCTGCGGGTCACCCGGTTTGCGCGTTTTCTTCTCATGATCATCTTGCAATTTCGACGAAAATATGCTATAATAAATCTGTATGGGCGGACGAAGTCCGCAGAAACCGCAGCAAAGGAGTACCGTTATGCAGCTCGATCAGAAAACACTGGATACGCTTCAATGGCTGTCCAGACTGGACATTCCCGAAAACGAAACGGAAGCACTCTCCGAAAGCATCGCTGAGATGCTGACCTTTTTTCAGCAGCTTTCCGCACTCGATACCGAAGGCGTGGAGCCGACCGCGCACATCGCGCCGCTCGAAAATGTCCTGCGCGAGGACATTCCCGCTGAAGACCGCATTGACCGCGAGACGCTGCTCTCCGGCACAGAATCCGAGGACGGCCTGATCACCCTGCCGCGCGTCATCGGCTGAAAGGAGCGCAGAACATGGCATACAGCAAAATGAATATCGCGGAGCTTTCCGCTCTGCTTCAGAAGCGTGAGGTCTCTGCAAAGGAGCTCGCCGCCGATGCTCTGAAGGCGATCGCCGAAACCGACGGCACGATCGGCGCATATCTGACCGTCGCCGAGGAAGAGGCGTACCGGCAGGCGGAAGCCGCCGACAAAATGCTCGCGGACGGCACAGCCGGCGCACTGACCGGCATTCCGTTTGCGATGAAGGACAATATCTGCACAAAGGGCGTGCGCACGACCTGCGCCTCAAAAATGCTCGAACACTGGCTGCCGGTGTATGACGCCTGTGTCACGGAGCGGCTGAAGGCCGCCGGCGCGGTCATGCTCGGCAAAACGAACATGGACGAATACGCCATGGGCTCCTCGTCAGAGAATTCTGCCCTGCAGCTGACGCGCAACCCCGCAGCCCCGGACTATGTACCGGGCGGTTCGTCGGGCGGTTCTACTGCGGCGGTCGCTGCGGATGAATGTGCGTTCGCAATCGGCTCCGATACCGGCGGCTCCATCCGTCAGCCCGCGTCCTTCTGCGGCGTGGTCGGCATGAAGCCGACCTACGGTACTGTCTCGCGCTTCGGCCTGGTCGCCTACGCGTCAAGCTTTGACCAGATCGGCCCGATCACCAAAACCGTCGCGGACAATGCCGCGGTGCTGGAGGCGATCTCCTGCCACGACCGCCGCGATTCGACCTCTCTGCCGGAATTTGACACGGCGTATTCCGCGCTGATCGGCAAGGACCTTTCCGGCATGAAGATCGGCCTGCCGAAGGAGTATTTCGGCGAGGGCATCAATGATAATGTTGCGGCACTTGTCCGAAATGCCGCCGCAAAGCTCGAACAGGCTGGCGCGGTCATCGAGGAATGCTCCCTGCCCGCGGTCAGTTACGCACTGCCCGCCTATTATGTGCTGTGCTGTGCGGAGGCGTCGTCCAATCTCGCGCGGTTTGACGGCATCCGCTACGGCTTCCGCGCCGAGGGCATCGAGGACCTCGAAAGCCTCTACCGCAAGACGCGGACACAGGGCTTCGGCAAAGAGGTGCGCCGCAGAATTCTGCTCGGTAACTATGTGCTGTCGGCGGGCTATTATGACGCGTATTACAAGAAGGCACAGCAGGCGAGAACGCTGCTGATCCGTGCGTTCCGTGAGCTGTTCGGCAAATACGATCTGCTGCTGACGCCGGTCGCGCCGACACCGGCCTATAAGATCGGCGAAAAGTCCGCGGATCCGATGGAAATGGCACTCGGCGATATCTGCACGGTGCCGGTGAATCTCGGCGGTCTGCCCGCGATCTCCGTTCCCTGCGGCAAGGCCGCGTCCGACGGCGCGGAGCTGCCGGTCGGCTTCCAGCTCATCGGGCCGGCGTTCTCCGAGGCGAAGATCTATCAGGCTGCCGCGGCGTATGAGAGCGGTATCACTGCACAATGATTCATAACGGGCTCCGCCAAACCCGCCAAAGGGACAGTGTCCCTTCGGAATCCCGCTTTTGACACAAAGAGGTAAGACATGGACTTTCTGCAATGGTTCCGGCTCAAAGTTTTAGAGGATGATGACAGCAATCTGATCGGTCAGTGCGGCGAAGACCTGACAGCCCGTGTTCTGAAGATATCAAAGCTGTTCGGACGCAGGGGACTGATGCTTCGGAATGTCTATATTCCTTCTGAAATCGGAGAGACCACAGAAATCGACCTGATTTACATCACGCAAAAGGGTCTGTTTGTCATCGAGAGCAAGAATTATTCCGGCTGGATTTTCGGCAGAGAAAACGACCGGTACTGGACGCAGTCGCTGCCGGACAGGTCGAAGCACCGCTTTTACAATCCGATCTGGCAAAACCGCGGCCATATCAAATGGCTCAAAGCGTTTTTGCAGAACGAAGCGATCACCTTCTTTTCACTGATTGTCTTTTCAGAGCGATGCAAGCTGAAAAAGGTGCAGTACCGCGAAAACGGCTGTTCCGTCATCAACCGGAATGAGCTGTTCGCCGAATTGAAGTATTACTGGAAAAATGCGCCGGATATTCTGACTGAAGTGCAGACGCAGGAAATATATGATTCGCTTCAGATTTTGCAGAATGCAGACGAAGCGTTAAAGCAGGCACATATCGGCCGGATTCAGCAGATGCTTTCCGGCGACGCCGAAAAGGAGCCGGAACCCGCACAGAAATCGGTTCCGCCGCCGGAAACAGCTGCTTCCGCAGCGGATGCAGCTGCCCCGGATCAGAACGGCGCACCTGCTGTCTGCCCCCGCTGCGGCGCCCCGCTGGTTCTCCGCACAGCGGCACGGGGCGAACGGGCGGGAAAGCAGTTTTACGGCTGCTCCGCTTACCCCAAATGCAGGTACATTTGGAATTTATAACTCCGACTCAGAAAAGAGGTCATTCAATATGAAGAAATTTGCACTGATCGGCGCGTTCTGCGGCATTCTGGGCGGCATCGGGCTGATCGCCGCCGCGATACTGGATGATCAGTTTCCAAAGCCTCTCTGGGCGGTC
>JAGDBX010000033.1 GCA_018110935.1 Oscillospiraceae bacterium | reverse complement strand
CCGGTCACCGGAGAAACCGAAGATTGATCATCAGGAAAAGATGATTCCCACGGAATAACTGACCGTATTACAGCACGAATGACCTGTGCAAGAAGCCCCCGCCTGACGGCGGGGGCTTTGGTATACTATCCGATATGGATTTATTTTTGAGCGGGAGCTTGAGGGCGAAGCCTCAAATGAATCCGCCGGACGCTCTTATTTTCCGGCACAAAGCAGATCGATATACTGTCTTGCGGTGCGCGGTGAGCGTCCCGCGCCTTCCGCAGCGAACTGCTCGGCGCCGCGCAGAAGCTCTTCGGTTACATGGATGCCGCTCCGCGACGCAAATTCCCGCACAAGCGAGCGGTAGGTCTGCTCATCCGGCCGCTCAAAATGAATCTGCAGGCCGAACCGTCCCGATACCGCGCAGGAGGTGCCGGTATCCGGCGCGTCGCCGCGCAGAAGGCTGCGGTTTGCTGCCGTTGCACAGAGAATGACATTTTCCGGCTTTGCGGCTGCCGCGCCTTCAAGCCATGTCATCGCGGCGCCGGCATCGGCGGATGTGTCAAACATCAGATCGTCAAAATAAATCAGAAACCGGAGCGGATTGTCCGCAAGCTGTGCCATGACCTCCGGCAGCTCATTGAGCTGTCCGGGCGTCAGCTGGATCAGCCGCAGACCGTCCTTGCCGTACTGATTGACCGCAGCCTTGACCGCCGCGGATTTTCCGCAGCCGGTGTCGCCCCAGAGCAGCATATTCTGTGCCGGCTTACCCGCCAGAAGCGCTGCGGCGTTCTGCAGAACGGTATGCTGTGCCTCAAAGTCCCCAGCCAGCTCATCCGGCGTGACGGAATCGGCATACTGCACCGGCACGATTTCTCTGTCCCGCAGCATAAACATCAGTGCCTTCGCATATTTCCCGAAGCCCTTTGTCTTCAGCTCCGCGGCGTGATCCGCGTAGGTCTGCCGGAAGTCGATCTCCTCGACAGTCCACTCCGGCAGCACGCCGTAATAGGAGATCTCCTTCTGCAGTTCGACCGGCTTTAAGCGGGAGAGCCGCTGCAGGATCAGCAGTTCGTTCATCGCACAGGCGGTGATCGCGTCTTCCGGTTCTGTGCCCGCGGCGAGCTGACGGATATAGAAATTTTCATCCTCCAGCACGAGCTTCAGGATGTATTTTGTCAGGTTCGTGCCGTGGCGGTAGAGCCGCGAGGTGAATTCCGCGTACTGTCTGAGCTGAATGATCGGATCGGTTGTTTCGGTATCGAGCAGGGCTCTGAGCGGCAGCACGACATCATTTGTCAGCAGCTTGCGGAAGATGACCAGTGAGTTGAGCGCGAGCTCCAGTTCCTGCAGTTTCTTGTTTTTTCCCATAATCGTATGCCTTTTCTTGTATTTGCCGTTTTTGGATGAGAATCATCATGCCGTTGCCGGCTCAGTCGTGAGGACGGAGCGCATAGAGCCTGATATCCTTGCGCATTTTGCCGTCCGGATCGTCATAGACGAGGATTTTCGCACGGGCTTTCAGCAGATCGGTGTTGAACATCAGAACCTCCGTCTGCATTCTCAGCAGGGCCTGCATCGTTTTTCCGCTGAGAGACGAATTTCCCGCGCCGATGATCGGCATATAGACACGCTCCTGCGTCTGACAGTGTGTTTTCATCGCTTTGATGAGTGACTGCATGGTTTTCAGGTAATCTGTCTCTGTGCAGACGGGTTGTTCGTCCTGAACAGTACTGCTCACAGCCAGAATATAGTCTACATTCCGGGTATTCCGCACGAGCAGACAGTCGCCGATGCGCGGCCTGCAGTTTTCGAGCTGCTTTTCGACATTCCGGTATTCATCCGGCGGGAGTGTCTGAAGATAACTCAGCCACTGCCCGTGTACGCTGCTGGGTTTGATCCTTTCAGGATTCAGGATCCGGTCCATGTCCTTATTGACAGGAAACACAACCGTGTAATGCGCCCCGCCGGTATTGT
Organism: Oscillospiraceae bacterium; assembly: GCA_018110935.1. Classification (GTDB taxonomy): domain Bacteria; phylum Bacillota; class Clostridia; order Oscillospirales; family Ruminococcaceae; genus Firm-04. The sequence goes on along the minus strand of JAGDBX010000033.1, from coordinate 4,496 downwards.
CCTTCATGTACGATGTGATGTCGCCGAATGCGACCTCGATGGCGGAGCCTTCTTTGTCGTAGAGCGTGACGGGGCGATCCTTTCTGAGCCGCGCCAGCAGTGCTGCGGTCAGAACAGATATCAGACAGAGTACAGCGAAGCACAGCACTTTCATCCATATTTTGTCAAGTCCGAACGGCTTCAGCAGATCATCCGGCGTCACGAAGCAAACGAGGACAGCGACTGCCGTAAAAATACAGCCGGCGCTTTTCTTTGTATAATTCCACAGGTATTTCAGATATTCATTGTGAATCATAGGACTCAGGCTTCCCTTTCCGTTCCATTTGCTTCAGATTGGCTGTGCTGTGATTGCTTTGAGAATCTTCTCCGTCATTTCGGAGCAGGAAAGCGGTGTACCCTTGTGCTCCCCCATGATGTCAGCCGTACGGAAGCCGGCTTCCAGCACGCGGTCCGCTGCCCGTTCGATCATTTCCGCTTCGGCCGTGAGCCCGAACGAATAGCGCAGCATCATGGCGCCGGACAGAATCGCCGCGAGCGGATTTGCCTTGTTCTGACCTGCGATATCCGGCGCGGAGCCGTGGATCGGCTCATACATTCCGCGTGTGCCGTCACCGAGCGAAGCAGAGGCGAGCATCCCGATCGAGCCGGTGATCTGCGAAGCCTCATCCGAGAGAATATTACCGAACAGATTGGATGTAACGATCACATCGAACTGCGCGGGATCTCGTACCAGCTGCATCGCGGCATTGTCGACCAGCATATCGCCGAATGTGACATCGGGGTATTCCTCCGCGAGACGGTGCATCGTTCTGCGCCAGAGCCGCGAGGTCTCCAGCACATTGGCCTTGTCGATGCTCGTGACCTTTCCGCGGCGCTTTTGTGCCGCGGAAAACGCCGTCCGCCCGATGCGCTCGATCTCGGTGACGCTGTATGCCTCGGTATCAAAGGCCTCCTCGCCGTATTTTCCGGTCCGGTATCCGCGCTCACCGAAATAGATGCCGCCGGTCAGCTCGCGGACGATCAGCAGATCAAAGCCCGCGCCGATGACGCTTTCTTTGAGCGGCGACGCACCGCGCAGCGCCGGAAACAGTCTTGCCGGGCGAAGATTCGTATACAGCCCCAGCGCGGAACGGATCCCGAGCAACGCCTTTTCGGGGCGGAGTTCGGGCGGCAGGGAGTCCCACTTCGGGCCGCCGACCGCGCCGAGCAGCACGCTGTCGCTGGCAAGACAGCCCGAAACCGTCTCCTCCGGGAGCGGCACGCCGGTCTCATCCACGGCAATTCCGCCGATCAGATATTCGCTGAAGCGGAAGCTGTGTCCGGTCAGCACGGCGGTTTTTTCCAGGACGCGGACGGCGCTTTCCGTGATCTCCGGCCCGATGCCGTCGCCCTTTAAGACAGCGATCTGATAGTTCATCGTTTCACCCCAAATACTGTTTTCAGCTGTGCTGCTGACAGCACATCTCCGGAATATGAAGTGCGCACGCAAATCCGGACGGTTCTGAAGATGTCTTCATCCCGCGCGGCCGTATCCTGATAAAACACGGCCTTATGCTCCTCCGAAAAAGAACTCGGACGCCGCCCGTTTCATCCCGAAGTAATCGTCCTCCTCCGAGAACGGCGCCCAGACAAATTCCGTGTGCGATGAGCCGTCCGGCGTAATCGTCAGAAACATCGAGCGCCATACCTTTTCCCTGCCCATGGCCTCGCCGTAGAAAAAAAACAGGGATGCGGCAAGCTGGTTCACCTTATTATTCAGTTCGGTGCGGCCGGGGACATAATAGCCCGCATTCGCATAGATGCGCTGAAAGGAATCCTGCCAGCAGACGGTGTCCGATTCCGCTTCCAGCACGGCAAACTGCGTGAGGAGCCTGCCGCCGCGGAAATCCGCAAACAGGCAGATCTTCTTCCACGGCACCGGCATGATGCTGATGAGATACTGTTCAAGCGCAGTCTGCTTCATGCGGATCATCTCTGTGTCCGGAAGCGGCTCCGGCGGCTGAACGGGCTCCTGAGCCCCCTGTCTGCGGACAGCGGCGTTGACGACTGCCTGACAGACCGAAACATCCGCATATTCAAATTCAAACTGTACCGTACCGTTCGGGGTGACCGAGCAGAGTATCACGCGCCAGTTTTTCCCCTGCGCCCTGTACGCGCCGTGCAGCGCCGACACCAGCGCCGCAAGCCGCTGCTCCGCTTCGCTCCGGCGTACCGGACAGTCTTCGTTGTATTCCCAGAAGCAGTCATTGGTCTCTGCGTCCGGCATCGGCAGCAGGTCGTTTTCACAGTCTGTATAACAAAGCCACAGACTGACAGACGCATCGCGGACGGCCGCGTAAAAGCAGAGCGTTAACCACTTCGGCGAAAAAGTGCCGGTCAGATACTGTATGAGCTTTTCCTGCAGGAGGACAGTTTTCTCCTTGTGATTAGGCTGTTCCATACGGCTGCCTCCGATCTGATGTGTTATATCTTCCCTTCGGAAAACGCCCGGACCAGTCCGCCCGCAGAGATGATCTGCTGGATGAACGGCGGGAACGGCTCTGTCCGGAATTCCTGTCCGGTCGTCAGGTCGCGTATGACGCCGCGGTCAAGGTCCGCCTCAACGCGGTCGCCGTCTGAGACCGCTTCCGCCGCTTCTGGGCACTCGATGATCGCCAGACCGATGTTGATCGCGGTCCTGTAGAAGATGCGCGCAAAGCTTTTCGCGATGACAAGCGAAATGCCGCTTGCTTTGATCGCGATCGGCGCGTGCTCGCGGGACGAGCCGCAGCCGAAATTCTGCCCCGCAATCAGAATATCGCCCTTTCTCACGCGACTTCTGAATGCCGGATCCAGATCCTCCATGCAGTGTGCGGCCAGCTCGCGCTCGTCGCTTGTGTTCAGATATCTCGCCGGAATGATGACATCCGTGTCAACATTGTCGCCGTACCGGATGATATTGCCCTCGTATTTCATGCCATGACCTCCTCCGGACTTGTGATCCTGCCGGTGACGGCGCTTGCTGCCGCGACAGCCGGCGACGCGAGATAGACCTCCGATTCCGGATGCCCCATGCGCCCGACAAAATTGCGGTTTGTCGTCGCCACGGCGCGCTCGCCTGCCGCCAGCACGCCCATATGTCCGCCGAGACAGGGTCCGCAGGTCGGCGCGGAAACGACGGCGCCGCTTTCAACGAAGATGCGCAGCAGCCCCTCGTCCATCGCGTCCAGATAGGTCTGCTGCGTCGCGGGAATCACGATGACGCGCAGGGATTCCGCACAATGCCGCCCCTTGAGGATCTCCGCGGCGGCTCGCAGATCTTCCAGTCTGCCGTTTGTGCAGGAGCCGATCACGACCTGCTGAACCGGAATGTTCCCGATCTCAGAAAAGGTCTTCGTGTTCTCCGGCAGGTGCGGAAACGCGACGGTCGGCCCGATTTCCGAAAGGTCGATCTCATATTCCGCGTCGTACTGCGCGTCGGCGTCCGCCTTGAAAATGCGCGGCTCTGCCGCACCGTGCGCCGAGAGATAGGCGAGCGTCTGTTCATCGACAGGGAAAATGCCGTTTTTCGCACCGGCTTCGATCGCCATGTTCGCGATGCAGAGACGGTCGCTCACCGACAGCGCGGAAACACCGTCGCCGTCAAATTCCATCGAACGGTAACGCGCTCCCTCCACACCGATTTTTCCGATGATATGCAGAATGACATCCTTGCCGGAGACAAAGCGGCGAAGCGAGCCCGTCAGATGAAACCGCACCGCGGACGGCACACGGAACCACCCTTTGCCGGATGCCATGCCGAACGCCATGTCCGTTGAACCGATGCCGGTCGAGAAGGCGCCCAGCGCCCCATAGGTACAGGTGTGCGAGTCCGCACCGATGACAACATCACCGGCCGTCACAAGCCCCTGCTCAGGCAGAAGCGCGTGCTCGATGCCGGCACGCCCCGCGTCATAGAAATGCCGGATGCCCTGTTCTCTGCTGAAATCACGGCAGATACAGCACTGCTCCGCCGCCTTGATGTCCTTGTTCGGTACAAAATGATCCATGACCAGTACGATCTTTTCGGGATCCGAAACGGCGGGCGTTCCCATGCCGGAAAATGCCCTGACTGCGACCGGCGCCGTAATGTCGTTGCCGAGAATGCGGTCCAGAGATGCTAAGATCAGCTGTCCTGCCGCGACGCGGTCTGCTCCGGCGTGTGCGGCAAGTATTTTTTGCGTCATGGTCATGCCCATGGATTCAGCACTCCTTTCGGTCCGCCCGATGACACCCGCCTGACTGCGGGGTGTCAGCGGACGGTTTTGAGGCAGTTTTCGCCGCGTTCGAGCGCGACGATGCCGGTACGGCACATTTCGTGGATTTCAAACGGTTTCATGAGGTCGATAAAGGCGTCGATCTTGGAGGTTTCGCCGGTCAGCTCACCGATGACGGCGCTTGCGGTATAATCGACGATCTTGGAGCGGAAGATTTCGACAGCGTACATGATATCCTGCCGGTACTCCGCGGTATTCCGG
>JAGDBX010000032.1 GCA_018110935.1 Oscillospiraceae bacterium | reverse complement strand
GGGCGCTGCCCTCTGGACTCCCGCGAGCTTTTGAAAAAGCTCGACCAAAACTTTTATTATGTGTCCTCATAACGGGATTCTCAAGGGACATTTGTCCCTTGAGCGGGGCTTGGGGCGGAGCCCCATTATCAACCATCGCGCGCAGGACATTTCAGTATATAACGCACAGACAATGCTTCTGAAATCTGCTTCAGCCCGGCTGCAAAGGAAAGCGCTCACCGATTCACCGACCGGAGAGCGCTTCTGGCATCATTCCTCTTCAAACATATCCTTGCCGACGCCGCAGACCGGACACTCGTAGTCGTCCGGCAGATCCTCAAACTTCGTGCCCGGTTCGATCCCGTTTTCCGGATCACCCAGCTCTTCGTCATACACGAATCCGCATGCGGAACAGATGTATTTCATCGCACAGCCCTCCTTTCCGCTCAGTATCAGCAGCCGCATCCGGCTGAAAAACAGATTCACTCGATCGGCTCAAAATCCGCCGCACCGTGCTTGCACAGCGGGCAGACAAAGTCCTCGGGCAGCTCCTCACCCTCGTAGACATAGCCGCAGATCTTGCAGACCCAGCCCTTTTTGCCCTCGGTCTGCGGCTTCGGCTTCACCTTGTCCAGATAGTAGGTGTAGGTCATCGTCTCCGCGTCGGAGATCACACGCGCCTCCGTCACATCGCAGATGAACATGCCGTGTGTGCCGAGATCAACATACTGCACGACCTTCAGCGACATCATCGCGTTGATGTAATTCGGCAGCATGACAAGCCCGTTGTCCGTCCGGATCGGCTTCAGATCCGCGAATTTGTCCGCGTTTCTTCCGCTCTGGAAGCCGAATGTCTCAAACACCTTAAACGGCGCCTCCACAGAAAGGCAGTTGACATTCATGACGCCCGTCTGCTGAATGATGTGATGCGAATAGCTGTCCTTGTTGATCGTCACGGCAACGCGGTTCGGCGTGTTCGTCACCTGCGTGACCGTGTTCACGATCAGGCCGTTGTCCTTTGTGCCGTCATGCGAAGTGACGACATAGAGGCCGTAGCCGATCCGGAACAGCGCGGTCATATCGCTCTTGTTCGCGGTCGCGTCCTGCTGCGCGAGATAATCCTGACAAAGCTCATTTGCCAGCGCCTCGATCTCGCTGAGGTTCTCCTCGCTCACCGCCGAACGGATATGCACGGAATTTTCGGCGAATTTCAGATTTTTACAGCCCTCCAGCATCTTCTTCATGACCTTTTCCGCCATCGGCGCCCACGAGCCGTTTTCAATAAATCCGACTGTGCGGTTCTGGAAATTGCGCTCGGTCAGCTCCTCAATGAAAATGCGCATAAACGGGAAGATCTCGGCGTTGTAGGTCGTCGTCGCGAGCACGATGCGGCCGTACCGGAACGCGTCCTCGACGCACTCCGCCATATCTTCGCGGGCAAGGTCGTTGAGCGCGACCTTCGGGCAGCCCTTTGCCTTGAGTGATTCCGCGAGCTTTTCGGCGGCGCGCTTCGTGTTGCCGTAAACGGATGTATAGAACACCGCGACGCCCTCCGTCTCGGTGCCGTAGGACGACCATGTCTGATAGAGGCCGAGATAGTAGGGGAGATTCTCAGAGAGCACCGGGCCGTGCAGCGGGCAGATGATCTGAATGTCAAGACCTGCCGCCTTTTTCAGCACCGCCTGCACCTGCGCGCCGTATTTCCCGACAATGCCGAAGTAATAGCGCCGTGCCTCGCACGCCCAGTCCTCCTCGACATCGAGCGCTCCGAACTTGCCGAAGCCGTCTGCCGAGAACAGCACCCTGTCCGTGCTGTCATAGGTCATGATGACCTCCGGCCAGTGTACCATCGGCGCGGTGACAAAAGTCAGCGTGTGCCGCCCGAGCGAAAGCGTGTCGCCCTCCTTGACGACAACGCGGCGGTCTGCGTAATCCGTGCCGAAGAAGTTCTGCATCATCGTAAAGGCCTTTGCAGAGGCGACAATGACCGCCTCCGGATACAGCTTCATGAAGTTTGCGATGTTCGCGGAGTGATCGGGCTCCATGTGCTGCACGATCAGATAGTCCGGCTTTCTGCCGCCGAGCGCAGCCGCGAGATTGTCAAGCCATTCATGCGTGAAATTGCGGTCGACCGTGTCCATGACGGCGATTTTTTCGTCCATGATCGCGTAGGAGTTGTAAGCCATGCCGTTCGGGACATCGTACTGCCCTTCAAACAGGTCGATTTTGTGGTCGTTTACGCCGATGTAGCGGATATCGTTGGTGATGGTCATATGCTTGCTCCTTTACTGTTTATTTGCCGTGAACGATCTCGCCGTCCTTCCAGATCAGCTCGTTCGGGCAGGCGTTTTCATCGTGCAGCTGCACAAGGTTCAGAACGGTCGTTTCCGCGATGTTGGAGAGCGCCTCCTCCGTCAGAAATGCCTGATGCGAGGTCACGATCACATTCGGCATGGAGATCAGCCGCGCCAGAATGTCGTCGTTCAGAATGTGGCCGGACAGATCCTCGAAGAAATAGTCCGTCTCCTCCTCGTAGACATCCAGACAGGCGGCACCGATCTGCCGCGATTTGATGCCGTCCAGCAGGCATTCCGCGTCGATCAGCGCGCCGCGCGAGGTATTGATCACAATGACGCCCTTTTTCATCAGCTTGATCGTCTCGCAGTTGATGAGATGGCGCGTTTCATCCGTCAGCGGGCAGTGCAGCGAGATGATGTCGCTCTGTGCCAGCAGCTCCTCCATCGAAACATAGGGGAAATCTGCGTCCTTTGCAGGGAATTTGTCGTAGGCGATGACATTCATGCCGAAGCCTTTGCAGATGTTGATGAACACGCGCCCGATGCGCCCCGTGCCGACCACGCCGACCGTCTTGCCGTACAGGTCGATGCCGGTCATGCCGTTCAGTGAGAAATTGAAATCCCTTGTGCGGATATATGCCTTGTGAATACGCCGCACCGAGGTCAGAAGCAGCGCCATGGCGTGCTCCGCGACTGCGTGCGGCGAGTAGGCGGGCACATGGCAGACGCGCAGACCGCAGTTGCCGGCCGCCTTCATGTCCACATTGTTGTAGCCCGCACACCTGAGCGCGAGATATCTGCAGTCAAGGTCTGCCAGCTTTTCCAGCACATTCGCGTCCAGTGTGTCGTTGACAAAGGTGCAGACACCGTCGCAGTTTCTTGCCAGCTCTGCCGTGTCCTCCGTCAGCTTTGTTTCGTAGAATTTGAATTTGATGCCGTGCTCTGCGCCGTAACGCTCAAAGGACGGCTTGTCATATGCCTTTGCGTCAAAAAATGCGATTCTCATAGCGGATACTCCTTTGCTGACCCGCCCGTTTCCGGCACCGTCTGCCCGGTTCTTCTCCGGAATACTGATGCGCTCCGCAGCAATCTGAGGGCTCCGCCCTCAGACTCCCGCCAAAGGGACAGAGTCCCTTTGGAATCCCATTTGTAATTTCTGTTGCCCCGTAAAGGGGCAACAGAAATTACGAGCGGGAGGTCCGGAGGGATAGTATCCCTCCGGCAGGGGTGTGGGGGCCGCGCCCCCACAATGCCGCAGAACATACCGGTACGCCGGAGAAGCATCGGGGCAAGCGGGTGCCGGGAGAAAGGCGGATGAAAAAAGACCCGTCCTGCCGGACAGCAGAACGGGTCTTTGTACGAACAGGAATCAGTTAATGATCGTCTTTTCGGTTTCCTTATCGAAGAGGTGGATTGCCTCTGCGTCGAAAACGACATCGATTTCATCCTGCGGGCGTGCAGTAGACTTCGGAGAAACACGTGCAGTGATCTTGGAGCCTTCGCACTCGAGATAGAGGTAAACCTCAGCGCCCATCAGCTCGGTGATCTCGACATTGCACTTGACAATGCCGGTGGTTGCGCTTGCGAGGTATTGCGGCTCATCGTGGACATTCTCAGGACGGATGCCCATGATGACTTCCTTGTCGATATAGTGCTCGAGGTCCGGGGTGATCTTGCTCTGCGGCAGAACGACCTCGTACTTGGCGCCTCTGGAGACCTTGGTATCGGAAGAACCGAACTGGACGACATACTGGCCGTCGCGGTAGATCAGCGTCGCGTCGATGAAGTTCATCTGCGGGGATCCGAGGAAGCCTGCGACGAACTTGTTGCACGGAGTCTCGTAGAGGTTCTGCGGTGTATCGATCTGCTGGACGAAGCCGCCCTTCATGACGACGATTCTGTCGCCCATAGTCATAGCTTCTGTCTGGTCATGCGTAACATAGATGAAGGTGGTGCCGAGACGCTTGTGGAGCAGTGCGATCTCAGTTCTCATCTGCGCACGGAGCTTCGCGTCGAGGTTGGACAGCGGCTCGTCGAGCAGGAAGACCTGCGGGTTACGGACGATCGCACGGCCGAGCGCCACTCTCTGGCGCTGACCGCCGGACATTGCCTTCGGCTTACGGTTGAGCAGCGGAGTCAGGTCGAGGATTCTTGCAGCCTCTTCAACCTTTCTGGCGATCTCATCCTTCGGCACCTTGCGGAGCTTGAGGCCGAATGCCATGTTCTCGAACACGGTCATATGCGGATACAGTGCGTAGTTCTGGAACACCATCGCGATATCGCGGTCCTTCGGAGCGATGTCGTTGACCAGACGGTCGCCGATATAAAGCTCACCCTCGGAGATTTCCTCCAGACCTGCGATCATACGCAGGGTAGTAGACTTACCGCAGCCGGACGGGCCGACCAGAACGATAAACTCCTTGTCGCGGATCTCAAGGTTTACATCCGACACCGCAACAACGCCGCCGGGGTACTTCTTATAAATTCCCCGCAAAGACAGACTTGCCATTCTCATGTCCTCCTGTTGTTTTCAAAAATTATCATGCAGTGCAGACAGCCGGACGGAGAATCCGGATGTTCTGTTGACCGCAAGTATGCGCCTGACCGCATACAAACTGAAACATGGTTTACAGGGTGGCTCAGCGTCCGTCAAACGGCCGCAGAACCCGTTATTACAATCATACCAGATTTTCAGGCGATAGTCAAGGCTATTATTCACCAAAGATACGCTCTTTCATTTATCCAATATGACGAATAATACGCGCGGCAATAATCAGCCGCATACGAAATTGACGATGTTTTCAACATCATTTCCACATCTTTAGGTAAAACAGTCAAATAAGCCCCTTGTGCCAGATTTACGGGCATTTGAAGGGCTCCCAGTTGAAAACGGAGAAGATTTTCAACAAAATTACCCGCAGCCGCAAACATTCGACGAACCTGATGGTATTTACCCTCTGTGAGCGCGATCACGGCGAGCCGTTCACCGATCTGCGTCACCTCGGCGGGCCGGCAGGGCTCTTCCGCGGCGCCCTCCCTGAGCATCATGCCGGAAGCGAACAGCGCCTCATACGCGGGATCGTAGGGGTCGCGCAGCTGTGCGAGATAATACTTTGTGATATGGTGCTTCGGCGATAGGATCCGGTGCGTCAGTGCGCCGTCATCTGTGATGAGCAGCAGCCCTGAGGTATCCTTGTCGAGCCGGCCGCACGGGAACAGCCCCGGCAGACGGTCTTCCGGCTTCAGCAGATCCATGACGGTCTTCTGTGAACGGTCACGCGCGGCGGTCAGCACGCCGGCGGGCTTGTGCAGCAGGAAGTAATGCTGTGCCGCATAGCTGACGGAGGTTCCGTCCAGCGTGACGGTATCCTTCTCCGGATCGATCTTCGCATCCGGTGTACGGACAGGCGTGCCGTTGACGGTCACGCGCCCGCGCCGTACTGCCTCGCCGGTCTCACGGCGGGAGAGTGCGGTCTGACCGGACAGAAAGCGGTCAAGGCGCATCATTTTTCGTCAGCGGAGCCGGCCTGCCGGCCGTCCTGCACCTCACTGATGATGCGGACAAAGTCGTCGATATCAGAAAACGCCTGATAGACCGACGCAAAGCGGACATAGGCGACCGTATCGATGCCGCGCAGGCGCTCGAGCACCATGGAGCCGATGCGGTCCGGCGAAACGGTGGAGACCATTTCGTTTGAGAGCTCCGCCTCGATCTCATCGACGAGATTGTTGACGGTCTCGACATCGACCGGGCGTTTTTTCAGGGAGGAAAAGATGCCCTTCAGGAGCTTGTTGCGGTCAAAGGGCTCAAAGGAGCCGTCGCGCTTCGCGACCATCAGCAGGGGGCGTTCCACGGTCTCATAGGTCGTGAACCGCTCACCGCAGCGCTGGCACATCCGGCGCCGTTTTTTTCTGCCTTCAATGGAGCGCGAGTCGATAACCTTGGTATCCTCCTCGCCGCAAAACGGGCAGCGCATGGCGTTTCCTCCTCTCTCAGTTTCCGAGTTTTGCAATCATGCGGCTGATCCGCTGGCAGTCCTCCGCCAGCTCCGACGCCGCCGTAAAATTCTCACGGGAAAGCTCCAGAACGGCACTGCCGCCGAAGCCTTTTTCACGCAGGCTCTGCAGAAAGGGCACGATCCGGAATCTGCCCTGCCCGATGCGGAGGCAGTCTCCGCGCTCGCCGTGGTCGCTCAGGTGCAGGTGCACGATATGGTTTCCGATCAGCCGGACCGCTTCATCCAAATCGATGCGGGAGCGGACGGCCTGCTTGGTATCGAAGGTGATTTTCGCGTCATCGCCGAGGATACGGCAGAATGCCTGCAGGAAGCGCAGATTTCCGCATTCAAAGCGGGAAACATTCTGCTGTGTAACGGTGATGCCGAACTGTTTTCCCGCCTCCGCGAGCATCTGAAAGCGCTCGCAGTAGATCTCCGTTCTGACGGTTCCGGCGGGTGCTCCGCTCAGGATATAGAACTCTGCGCCGAGGCGCTGTGCGGCGGAGAAGACGGTTTTTGCCTCTTCAATGAAATCGGCTGTACGGCGCGGATAGCGTGAGAAGAGCATATACCCCTCATACTCGGCTGTCCACGGGCGCACGGCACAGCAGCGGACGCCGAAGCGGCCGAGCAGTGCGGCGAGGTCATTGACAAAGACCGGTTTACATTCCGAGGGTGCGTTCAGGTGCAGCTCAACCGTCTGCACACCGAGCAGGCAGAGGTCATAGAGGGCATCCTCAGTCGGTTTCGGAAAAAGACAGGCCGTGGAAACTGCGGCTCTCATGCTGGTTCCTCCGGTTCGGCGATATTTTCCTACAATACTGCTGTATTATATCACAGTAAAGCGGCAAAACGCAAGAATCTCCGGCTATTTTCATGAAAACGCACAATGAAAGCGCTGCCGCAGGGCGGATTTTTCCGCGAAATGCGCCATTTTCCGAGCCGAACGCCTGCGGGGATGAAACGGAAAGAAACCGGCGGATGCGCCGCCGGTTTCCACTCATCTTCCATTCGCGCCCCGCGCCCCGCGAAAATCTCTGTCGGACACAGGAAAAATCATACAACCCAAGCGCGGTTAAACCGGATTCGTAAGTCTCAGGAATCGAGGGGAGAACCACAGGGGAAGAGAGGAATTAGGGGCTAGGAGGTGGGAGTTTTTCAGAACGCCTGCGGGGTTGGAACAGAGGGTGAGGGGAATCAGGAAAAGAGAGCGCGAGAGAAAAAACTAAAGGGGGAGAGGGGCTCGCAGCGAAGCGGAGCCGCCCCT
>JAGDBX010000031.1 GCA_018110935.1 Oscillospiraceae bacterium | reverse complement strand
GGGATGCAGAAAATAAAGTTTTGTCCGATCTTTTTCAAAAGCCTGCGTTATTCATGGCGGTGATGCTCATGGCCGCAGTCACAGTCATCGTCATCGTCATCGTGGTGATGCTCACGGCCGCAGTCACAGTCGTCGTCATTGTCATCGTGGTGATGCTCGTGGCCGCAGTCACAGTCGTTGTCATCGTCATCATCATGATGATGCGCGTGCGACTGCGGCTGTTCGGCCATAGCGGGACGCATGGCACGGAGCGCGTTCAGCACAGCCAGCATCAGCACGCCGACATCGCCGAACACCGCCAGCCACAGGCTGACAACACCGAAGGCACCGAGAATCAGGATCAGCAGCTTGACGCCGATCGCAAACCAGATATTCTGCCGGACGATCCGCATCGTTTTGCGGGCCGTCGCAATCGCCGTGCAGATCTTTCCGATCCGGTCGTCCATCAGTACGATGTCCGCAGCCTCCATCGCCGCGTCACTGCCCACCGCGCCCATCGCAATGCCGACATCCGCGCGCATCAGTACCGGCGCGTCGTTGATGCCGTCGCCGGCAAACGCCGTTCTGCAGCCCGCTGCCGCCAGCTCCTCTACTGCCGTGACTTTGTCTGCGGGGAGCAGCTGCGCGCGCACCTCATCCACGCCGACTGCCGTTCCGACCGCATCTGCCGTTTTCTGCACATCACCGGTCAGCATCACCGTGCGTGTGATGCCGAGTGCTTTCAGGTTTTCTACGGTTTTCTTCGCGTCTGCTTTGATTCTGTCATTGATCGCGATATGCCCGAGATAGGTGTTCCCCTCCGCGATGTGAATGACCGTGCCGGTGTGCGGACAGTCATCCCACTGAACGCCGCAGCGCTCCATGAGCCGCGTGTTCCCAATGTCATAGTCCTTTCCGTCAATGACCGCGTGCAGACCCATGCCGGCGATTTCCTCGACCGCCGTCAGCCGCGACGGATCCAGATGTCCGCTGTGCGCCCGGATAATCGATTCGCCGACCGGATGCGTGGAGCGCTGCTCCGCCGCCGCCGCGATATCGAGCAGCTCATCCGCTGTGCATTCCTGCGGATGGATCGCCTCTACCTCGAATTCGCCGTGCGTCAGTGTGCCGGTCTTGTCAAAGACCACTGTATCGACCTCTGCCAGCCGTTCCAGATCGTTCGCGCCCTTGACGAGAATGCCGCAGCGCGACGCGCCGCCGATGCCGCCGAAAAAGCTGAGCGGAACCGACACGACCAGCGCACACGGGCAGGAAACCATCAGAAAGACACAGGCACGCCGCAGCCAGTCTGCCCACGGCTGCCCGAAGCACAGCGGCGGGATCACCGCGAGCAGTACCGCGCAGATGACGACAGCCGGTGTGTATACGCGGGAGAATCTTGTGATGAAGCGTTCTGCCTTCGATTTCTTTTCGGCCGCGTTTTCAACAAGCTCCAGAATCTTTGAGACAGTTCCTTCGGCATAGCTGCTGGTTACGCGCACCGTGATCAGTCCGCTCTGGTTGATGATGCCGCTCATGACCGTGTCGCCCTCCGCGGCGGTGCGCGGTACGCTTTCACCGGTCAGCGCGGCGGTCTGCACGGTCGTTTTACCCGAAAGGATCACGCCGTCCAGCGGGATGCGTTCGCCCGGCCGCACAATGACGGTTTCCCCGACCGTGACCTCCTCCGGCGCGGCTTCCTGCTCCGTGCCGTTCCGCAGTACGACTGCACGGTCCGGCCGGATGTCCATCAGCGCGGAGATCGAACGGCGGCTCCGCCCGACGGCGATATCCTCAAACAGCTCTCCGGTCTGGAAAAAGATCATCACAAATGCCGCCTCCGGATATTTGCCGATCGCAAAGGCGCCGAAGGTCGCGAGCGTCATCAGCAGCGATTCGTCAAAGAACTGCCCGTGGAGCAGATTCCGTGCAGCATTCGCGAGTACCGGGTATCCGGCGATCAGATACGGTACAGCGAAGACAGGCAGCCGCCAGAGTCCTCTGACCGGCAGCAGACACGCGACGCCGAGCAGCACGACTGACGCGATGATGCGGATAAGCGCCGTTTTCTGCTCCGCTTCAAGCCCCTGCTTTGCCGCTTTCCGCACAGGCTCCTCCGCGTAGAATTCGATCTCCGGCTCCAGCTCTTTTGCACGCTTTGTCACCGCCGCGAACACGCGGTCAAAGTCGGCATCGTCCGCCTCCAGCACAAGACGCATCTGCACAAACTGCACCGAGACAGACCGCACTCCCTCCAGCGCCGCAAGGCCGCGTTCGACCTTTGCGGCACAGTTTGCACAGTCAAGATTTTCGATCCGGTAACGCTTTTTCACGGCTGCACCTCCTCTTCGCTGTTGTCGATCCGCTCCAGCAGATGCTCAAAGCCCTGCAGGATGATCGAGCGGACATGGTCATCTGCGAGCGCGTAGTAAACAGTTTTGCCGGCACGCCGGTTCGAGACGAGATTCGCATCCTTCAGGACCTTCAGCTGATGCGAGATCGCTGACTGCGTCATGCCGAGCAGCTCCGCGATGGCGCAGACGCACATCTCCGATTCAAACAGCGAAAACAGGATCTTGACGCGGGTGGAATCGGCAAAAATGCGGTAAAGGTCGGCAAGATCGGAGAGCAGCTCATCAGTCGGCAGCTCCTGCCGCACCCGTTTCAGGATCGGATCGTAAATGTCATGGCGGGAACAGCCGCATTCCGCGGGCTGTTTTCCGTAAGAAACAGTCATAATGATTCTCCCTTCTGATACATGAGCGATCATTCATGTGAATGTCTGCTCATATGATACCACATTCATTTGTATTTGTCAAGGGGTTTTTTCAAAAAAATTCAAAAAACCCCTTGACCAATCGGGCGGATTGCGATATAATATAATCAGAAAAATATCGGACAACGGTCCGGGGCAGAACGGAGAAGGAACAATGGAACGCAATCAGAATGAACGCAGACGCGATCAGAAGGAAAAACGGCGCAGCATTTTTGACTGGATCATCACGCGGATCGTCGTGGCGGCCGTCTTTATTGTGTGCATCGTTTCGATCATCGTCACACAGGCCAACCTCGTTGACAAGCGCGCCGAACTTGCCGATCTGAACGCGAAGATCGAAGCGGCGGAGGCGGAGCGCATCGAGCTGGAAAAATTCGTTGAAACGGATGATCTGGAAGGCTATATGGAAAAGGCAGCGATTGAAAAGTACAACTATGCCTATCCGAACGAGCGCCGCTTCTTCGATACCTCCAGAAACTGAGCGAAGCAGCCGGCGGAGGCCGCGCAGAAGGGAAGCATATGCAGCTGGAAATCGGATCCGTCCATGAGGGACGCGTCAAAGGAATCACGCAGTACGGTGCGTTTGTCGAGATCGCGGCAGCGGATGAGACCGGTGCCGTGCGGACAGTCACGGGCATGGTTCATATTTCGGAGATTTCCGACACCTTTGTGCGCGATATCCATGATCATCTGAATGAGCAGGACACCGTGCGCGTCAAGGTGCTCGCCTACACGCCCGAGGGAAGGCTGAGCCTTTCGATCCGGAAGGCGGCGGAGCAGTCCGGCGGCGGGGAACAGGATGCAGAGCAGAGCGGCAGATCGCCCAAGCAGCGCCGTCAGCCAAAGCCCTATGTCTATGAGCCGAAGCGGACAGTTCCGCAGTCGGAAATGAGCTTTGAGGACAAGCTCAAGCATTTCACGCAGCAGAGCGAGGAAAAGCGATATGAACTGCGCCGGGGAAATGAGCGACGCGGCGGTTCGCGCGGCGGAAGCGCACGCGGAAACCGGAAGTCGTGAAGCGGCAGGCAATCTGACAATGCGAAAACAGGCGGTGTCTCCGGACGGAGGCGCCGCCTTTTACTGAAAACGGGAGGCCACTTTGCATGAAGCTGAATATCCGGCATTACCGCGATCTGACAACAGACGAGCTTTATGAGATTCTGCGGGCGCGCTGCGCTGTGTTTGTCGTCGAGCAGAACTGCCCGTATCAGGACCTGGACGGGCTGGATCAGCGCAGTGTCCATGTGTTTTATACGCGCGAGGACGGTTCTGTCGCGGGCTGTCTGCGGTTGTATACGCTGGACGGCGAGCACGGGACCGTACACCTGGGGCGCGTTGTGACGACCGACCGCGGCACCGGTCTGGGCAGAAAAATGCTGCATGAGGGCGTTCTGCAGGCAAGAGCCATGCTGCCGGGCTGTGAAATCGTCATTCACGCGCAGTGCTACGCAATCGGGTTTTACGCGAAGGAAGGCTTCCGCGTGACCTCGGAGGAGTTCATGGAGGATGACATCCCTCATGTCGAGATGCGGCTGTCTGCAGACTGAGACCTGTGGCTTTCTGATGAATCAAGAATCCCCCCGCCGAACGGCGGGGGCTCTGCTGTTCTCATAACGGGATTCTCAAGGGACATTTGTCCCTTGAGCGGGGTATGGGGCGGAGCCCCATTACAGATCATCGCGGAGCGATACCTTTCTGATACTCACCCGACCAGACCGGAGCGCTCAATGCCCTCTGTGAAATGCTTCTGCAGAAAAGCGTAGAGCAGCAGCATCGGCGCAATCGAGATCAGACAGCCCGCTTCCAGCCAGACAATCTT
>JAGDBX010000030.1 GCA_018110935.1 Oscillospiraceae bacterium | reverse complement strand
CTCCACAAATAAGACGCGCAAAACGCCGTTCACGCCTAATTCTCTACCTTGAGTATAGCACAGCGGCGGCCCCATGTCAATACGCACAGTATACAAATCGGGGGGGCGAATTTAGGCACAACAGCGAAAACGGAACCGGTTACACACACCCAGCGCGGCGCCGGCGGCGGCTTCGTGATTCTGCACAGAAAGGCGGCGGGTGTGCCGTGAAATTATCGGGTGGGAATAATCTGAGAATACCAAACAACTGCGTATTTGCGTGATCTTTCATTTTGAAACAGTGTGATTGGCAGCACTTTTGCAACAGCTCAGAATGATACAAAGAATAAGAGCGAACCGGTTTTCCTGTAAACCGGTTCGCTCTTTTTGTGTATTCTTCTTTGAAGTATTTGGGGAAATCCACCATTGAACTGCGACAGACTGCGCTGCCGCTGTCCGGAACGAAGAAGCCCCGTCAACCGTCTGAACATGATGCCCCTGCGGCTGCAAGGTCAGGAATTGTATCCGGATAGGTTCCGTCAATAGCCAATTATCGAAAAATAACATTTGACAAAGGCCGGTAAATATGGTATGATATAAACATAGTATATCTATCGAAAGGGTATGCATTATGAGCGTTACATTAAAAGAGGCACTCTACCGGAAATATATTGCTCCGACCGAACGGCCGGCAGGCAAATATGTCGGCGTGGAGCTGGAATACCCGCTTGTCAATCTCTCCCGCCGTCCGGTCGATATCCCGGCAGTGCAGAAAGTCGTTCGCGGCTTTGCAGAGCGATTCCGTTTTACTCAGCAGCACAAAGATGACAACGGCAATCTCTATTCCGTAACCGAACCGGTCACGGGGGACAATCTCTCCTTCGACTGCAGTTTCAATACACTGGAACTTTCTTTCGGCAAGGAGGAAAGCATTGCGGTATTGTTTGAACGGTTTACGCAGTATTTCGAGGATCTGCAGGTGCAGTTCCGCCGGATCGGTCATTTACTGACCGGTCTGGGCATCAATCCGTATTACAAATACAACGATCATGTGCCGATTGCCAATGATCGTTACCGGATGCTGTTTCATCATCTGCAGTCATATACGAAGTATCCGGAACGCCGTTTTCACCGGCTCCCGTATTTCGGCATGATGGCAGCAGCTTCGCAGGTGCAGCTTGATATCGGGAAGAACGATATTCTGCAGACGCTCCGTACCATGAACCGGCTGGAACCGTTCAATGCGCTGCTGTTTGCGAATTCATGGCTGGATGCTTTGCCGGATCTGCTGATCTCCCGTGATGATCTCTGGGCGAACAGTATGCAGGGATACAACCCGCACAATTTCGGAATGTATGCATCGGATTTTACCGATCTTGACGAGTTTCTCGAATATATCGCCGGTGAGAGTATGTACTGTGTCGGCAAGGAGGATCGGTATTTTCATTTTGAGCCGGTTCCGCTGCGGGACTATATGAATCAGGAATACATCGCCGGTCAGTATTTCGCTCACAATGAATGGCATACGGCAGAATTCCGGCCGGAGATTGCAGATGTAAAGCATCTGCGGACATTCAAGTTTGCCGATCTGACCTACCGCGGAACGATCGAATACCGGAGCGCCTGCGAGCAGCCGGTCGATGCCGCATTCAGCCTTGCTGCTTTCCACGCGGGGCTTGCACAGGAATTGGATGCGCTGACTGAATTGCTGGACGAAGACACGATACTCTATCATCACGGCTATTCCGCGCCGGAATTGCGTGAGCTTCTGACGCACCGCACCCTGCCTTCCTTCATTGACCGCAAGGCGCTGTCTGCCAAACTGCTGCAAATACTGGAGCTGGCACAGGCCGGCCTGAAAAAACGCGGATTTTGTGAGGAAGCATTTTTAGAACCGCTGTTTGACCGCGCCGAACGCCTGACCAATCCCGCACTGGAATATCTCAACGCACTGGAACACGGCGCACAAACCGAAGAACTGATCGAACGTTTTGCGGCGCTGAATGCCTGCGCTCATAAAGTCAAAGTCTGATACTGCAAGAACAGGGATTCATTCATCGGAACGAATCCCTGTTCTTTCTGATATGGATTGACAAATAACCGGAGTTGTGATATAATCATACTGTTTCGATATGAATAGTAAAGGGGCGCGTGATATGACAGAAAGACCGGTCAGAACCGAAATGCCGAACAGCATCGAGCTTACGGTCGTCAACAAATTCCGCAGGGAAATCTGGTCAAAGTTTCTGAAGGGCATCAAGGAGTATCAGTTGATTCAGGCGGGAGACAAAATCGCGGTCTGCATCTCCGGCGGCAAGGATTCGATGCTGATGGCCCTGTGCATGAAGCGGCTTCAACGGTATTCCAAGGTGCCGTTTGAGGTCGTGTTTCTCGTCATGAATCCCGGCTACAACGAGATCAATTATCAGAAGATCCGCGAGAACGCGGAGCTGCTGGAAATACCGGTACAGGTCTTTGAAACCGGCATTTTCGACGCGGTCGCAAAGGTCGATCAGCACCCCTGCTATCTCTGCGCGAGGATGCGGCGAGGGCATCTCTACAAGACAGCCGGGGAACTCGGCTGCAATAAGATCGCGCTGGGGCATCACTTTGACGATGTGATCGAAACGATTCTGATGGGAATGCTCTACGGCTCGCAGGTGCAGACCATGATGCCGAAGCTGCACAGCGAAAACTATGAGGGAATGCAGCTCATCCGCCCGATGTATCTTGTGCGGGAGGCTGACATTATCCGGTGGAAGCAGTACAATGATCTGCAGTTCATCCAGTGCGCCTGCCGGTTCACCGAAAACTGCACGATGTGCGACAACGGCGGCGGCGGCTCCAAACGGCAGGAGATCAAAACGCTGCTGAAGCAGCTCCGTGCGGTCAGCCCTGCGATCGATCAGAATATCTTCCGCAGCGTGGAAAATGTCAATCTGCAGACGATCATTTCCTATCACCGCGGCAGCGAATACCATCATTTTCTTGACGATTACGATGAGGGCAGAAGCATCCGCGGAACGAAAGCGGAGGGTGCGGAATGAATCCGGTCTATCTTGATTATGCCGCGGACACACCGCCCGATGAACGGGTGCTCGC
This sequence comes from Oscillospiraceae bacterium, assembly GCA_018110935.1. Taxonomy (GTDB): domain Bacteria; phylum Bacillota; class Clostridia; order Oscillospirales; family Ruminococcaceae; genus Firm-04. The sequence continues at coordinate 22,234 of JAGDBX010000030.1, read as the reverse complement.
GGTCTTTGCCGACACCGCAAGGGCGGCGTTTGCAAACCCGAATTCCGTACACAGCGCGGGCATATCCGCAAAAGAGATCATCAGCCGGTCACTGTCAGAGGTCGCAGGGCTGCTGCACATCGGCAGCGATGAGATCATTCTGACAAGCGGTGCGAGCGAGGCGAATAATCTCGCGGTCAAGGGGATTGCGTTTGCAAACCGCCGCCGCGGAAAGCATATCATTTCGACGTTTTTAGAGCACAGCTCTGTCAGCGGCGCGCTGACCTTTCTGCAGGAGCAGGGCTGGGAGATCGACCTTGTCAACATCAAACCGGACGGCACAGCTGACCTTGCACATCTGAAATCGCTGCTGCGGCAGGATACGGTTCTGTGCGCGGTCTGTGCAGTGGACAGCGAGCTCGGCACGGTGCAGCCGGTGCGGGAGATTGCAGGTGTTCTGCAGGATTATCCGAACTGCCGCCTGCATCTTGACGCGACGCAGGCGATCGGCAAAACAAAGATCGACCTGTCCTGCGCGGATACCGCGAGCTTTGCGCCGCATAAGTTCTGCGGGCTGAAGGGCAGCGGCGTGCTTTATAAGAAAAAAGGCATTGTCCTCGAACCGCTGATCCACGGCGGCGCAAGTACAACCATTTACCGCAGCGGCACACCCGACGCACCGGCGGCGGCGGCGCTTTCCGCAGCGCTCCGGTACGCGCTCACGGAGTTTGATGAGCGGCTGCAAAGGGTTCAGGTGCTGAATCAGATGCTCAGAGCGTGCTTTGCACAGCATGACCGCATCCGCATCAACAGCCCGGAAAACGCCGTACCGCATATCCTGAATTTGTCTGTCAGCGGCATCAAGGGAGAGGAAATGCGCCGGATGCTGGATGAAAAGGGCGTGTGCGTTTCCGTGAAATCCGCCTGCTCCGTGCCGAATACGCCGTCCAGAGCAGTCATGGCGGTCACGCACGACCGGAAAAACGCGCTCAGCTCGTGGCGCATCAGCCTGTCGCACCTGACAGCGGAACAGGAGATCGAACAGTTCACCGATATACTCGGTCAGATCATTTCGGAGGGATAGAATGCTGAATCAGTTTTCGAGAACACAGCTTTTACTCGGCAAAGACAGCATGGAAAAGCTCGCGGGATCGCGTGTTGCCGTGTTCGGCATCGGCGGCGTCGGCGGCTATGTCTGCGAAGCGCTTGTCCGCAGCGGCGTCGGTGCATTTGACCTTGTGGACGATGACAAGGTCTGCCTGACAAACCTGAACCGGCAGATCATCGCCACGCGGAAGACGGTCGGGCAGTATAAGGCAGAGGTCATGGCGGCGCGCATGAAGGAGATCAATCCGGATGCGGATATCCGCATCCGCAAATGCTTCTTTCTGCCGGAGAACGCGGATGAATTCCCTTTTGCGGAATATGATTACATCGTTGACGCGGTGGATACCGTCACGGCAAAGCTGGCGCTTGTGATGAAGGCGAATGAACTGCATATCCCGATCATCAGCAGCATGGGCGCGGGCAACAAGCTTGACCCGACAGCGTTCCGTGTTGCGGATATTTATAAAACGAAGGTCTGTCCGCTGGCAAAGGTCATGCGCATCGAATGCCGCAAGCGCAGAATCAGAAAGCTCAAGGTTGTGTACTCGGAAGAAGTGCCGACGCGCCCGATCGAGGATATGTCGATCTCGTGCCGGACGCACTGCATCTGTCCGCCGGGCGCGCAGCACAAGTGCACCGAACGGCGTGATATTCCGGGCAGCACCGCGTTTGTGCCTTCGGTCGTCGGGCTCATTATCGCCGGAGAGGTCGTGAAGGACCTGTGCAGACAATGACAGAGGAGCTGATCCGCTGCGCGGAATCCGGTGAGGAATGCGGTTTTGAGATGAACGGAAAGCGGTATATCCTTTACGGATGGGGACAATGTGACGGCGTGTTCCTGAATGTTGCCGATGAAAGCGGCGGGATCATCTGGCAGGCGGTCGGCAGAAGCCGTGCGGAATGTGCGGAAAAGCTCCGGCGGGATATCCGCGGATTGATAGGATGAGCCTATAGCCGGTCATGGTTTTTTTGCATTGGACAAACAACGCGTTCTGTGCTATAATCAAACCATACCAAACGAAAGGAGCTCCGCACATGAAGGCAAGAACAAAAGCTGCACAGTTCTTTTCCCGCCCGGTACGGATTTGTGCAGAGCGTATGTGGAAAGCTGAAAGATGTTGACGCACAGCAGAAACAGAAAGGACCTCGCGGTCTTCTGCAGCGGCCGTATTGTAAACGGTGCTTCGTCCGGAAAAAGCATCATTCGCTTTCGGTGACGGAACATCCTATCCTCCAAGAGCAAACCGCCTGAGCTTCCATTCGGTTCAGGCGGTTTTTTATATCACAGCCTGTTTCACCGATACGCGGATGATGACTTCCCAGGATGCCGGGGTTCTGCGGCCGGATGTCAGAAGCGGCTGCTTTTCGGAATCCGGCAGGCTCCCGGCCGGAACAGACGATCATGATGCCTGCAGCGGGTACCGGGCGATCCGGAAGGATGAAGATAAAAAGACAGACCGGTGAGAAAACCGGTCTGTTTTCATATATACATCGCATCGCTGACGGTGATATATTCCAGCGGCGGAACAAAAACGCCTTTGTGCCGGTCACCGCGGAACACCTCTTCTCCGTTCCGGTACGCGATCACCTGCGTCATTGGAAACGGTACCCATGTACCGTTGTCCAGCTGCCTGGTCGCAAAGAGAATGCCGTTTTCCAGCCGCTTGAAACAAAGCGTGTTTTTCAGGTTCTTGTGCACATACAGCAGATCACCGTCATAGATCATCAGGTTCAGTTTGTTGCGCGGCGCATGCACTGCAATAAAGCGGTTGATCATCTCAAACCGTTCGCGGTCGGTCGGGATACCGCCTGCAAGCTGATGATTGACTGCATCAAGCAAAGACAGAAAAAAGCGCTCGGAATCGGTATCACCCTGCTGATGCGCGGCATAGCGGTGATTATGATCGCCGTCAAAAATCGTGCCGTTGTGGATCATCGTCCATTCTCTGCCGGAATCGTCGATCCCGGTAAACGGGTGGCAGTTTTCTTCTCTTACCGTGCCGACGGTCGCAAAACGGATATGCGCAAGCAGTGTTTTCTGCGGCTGCATCGTATCAATGAAATCGGAGAGAAATATGCTTTCGGTTGCGTTGACGGCTTCTTTCAGAATGACCCGCACGCCGTCCTCATACATCATGCCCCAGCCGTGCGGATTCTGCACGCTGTGTGCATAAAAAGCCTTCAGGTACGCAGATATATCTGTATTTTTGGATGCCGTGAAGCCGAGCAGCTCGCACATATTTCTCACCGCCTTATGTATGGATGTAACTGTAAATATTGCTGACAGATCGATTCCGGCTGAGCTTCTGCCGCTCAAATGCAATGATACCTTTTGCATCTGGATACGCTTCAAAATACACTTCCGTATTATGCAGTATCTCCGCTGCCTGTTCCGTCAGGAATGTGTCCGGCTCAATCAGTGCCGCTTGTTTGTGATTATGTATCGCCTCAGTCTGCAGTGCCGGTGTGAAATCAAAATCCGGCAGCGAAAGCAGATACAGCATCAGCAGATGCGCAAACTGCAGGTCGCGTGCGTCGATGCCGAGCGGCGCATCGGGATTCAGGTCAAACATCCGAAGCTCGATGTGGTCAACGCCGTGTTCTGCAAGATTTTCCAGCGTATTCCTGCCCTGCGGCTTCAGCCTGACCGGCAGATACAGCTCACTTGCAGAATGCAGGAATCCGGCATGGATATATTTCCGGATACTGTCCGTAAATGTACGCAGACTGCTGTGATCGAGAAGCGGGAGATCCGTATTCCAGTAGCCGCGTTCGCTGTTCCGCATAGAGGAATATTCGCTTTTTTTGATACCACGATCTCCGATTTTGTCAAGAGATGCGTCATAAAACGGACTGGCGGCTGTCAGCAGTACAAGCAGCCAGCTGTGCCGCATGAGCTGTTTATACAGCCGGAGATAGAGTTCATCCCGAAAACATCGGAAATCGGTGTTCTCTGTATTCAGCTCATGCAGAAACGCCTCTGAAAACGAGAAATTGAAGTGAATGCCGGAAAAGAGCATCAGCTTTTTGCCGTATTTCTGCTCCAGATATTCACGGTAGCTGCGCTTTGAAGAATGGTCTCCGGTAAAGTCGGCGATCGGAATGTCGTCCTCGCTGTCAAAATGCGGCGGATTGCTGTAAAGCCAGAGATCTTCTCCTGTTTTCGCAAGCGCCTCCCTTACCTGCCTGTCCAGACTGCCGAGGACGGCAATTGCGCTCTCAATACTGCTGCAGACAGGTGTAACGATCTCGATCTGATTTTCACAAAAATCACGGGTGATATGCGGATCATCGCCGAACGGATGCGGTGTCTGTGCAAGACTGCCGAAGCTGTCCACGCGCAGCGTTTCACGCTCAATGCCGAATTTCCCTTCAAACAAATGACTGCTCATACAATCACCTCCTGCCGGCTTTTGTTTGCATACTGATTTGCTATGCATATATTATAGCAAACATATCCTATTATGTCAATAGGAAATATAATACATTGCGTCAATAGCGACATATAGGCTCAGTCAATTACGCATTTGAACTGTGTTCGTCCATTGATATCGGCAGCCACGCGGCAGCAAGAAACCGGCCGGTCAGGATTTCTTTGTAAAACATTTCCGTTCGGGTTTTATGATACGCAGATGCACAATCTTTATCGGTTGTGCTGTGCCTGAGAAAAGCCGAGCGGGAGTCATACAGATTACAAGAGCAAAAAGCGAACCGGTTCTGTTCGGAACCGGTTCGCTTTTTTCGGTCAATTTTACCGTGACAGAAATCAGAGTGCAGTGCTGTCTTCTGCCGCGTCAGCTTCCGAGGGAGCGGCTTCTTCGGGAAGCACTGCCTCCGCGGGTACTGCCGGAACAGGCAGGCTTTCTGCTTCCGCAGTACCTGCTTCCGCGGCTGCGGATGCTGCTGCGGCTTTGTTCGCTTTGGCATTTCTCATGATTTTGCGTATGAACTTGTCACAGAGATTATAGACTCCCTGCAGAATCAGACCGCAGAGCATCGCCTTCAGGAAGTTCGGGATCACGCAGGTGTACCACTGGCGGCAGCGCTCCGGCATTTCCGCGTGGTCGGTCAGCTGCGGGATGCGCTGCACAAACGCGCGGTAGGTCTTCTGGTCAAAGATGTACGAGATCAGGTAGGCCGCGAATGTCGCGTTGCCGAGCGTTTTGAGAATATAGCGCACATACTTGTTTTTGCAGGTGATGTCGAACAGGAGCAGGAAGATCATCGCGCTGCAGACGAAGACCGGCCAGGAGCCGTAATCGTTGTAATGCCACGAGAGGAAGATGTTCTTGTTCTCGGTGTTTGCGAGCGACTGGCGGTATGTGCTGGTCGAGAGCCATGTCAGCGTCACAAGGAAGCCGGCGGCGAAGTAGCACTTGTTCGGAACAGAGCGCTTGGGCGGATAATCGCGGATATAGGCGCCGAACAGATAATAGGCGACCGGGTAGCAGCGGGTGAAATAGCCCGGCAGCAGGCGGATCTGCGTGTCGCGTTCAAAGCCGATGAACAGGCTCTGCGCAAAGACGGTCAGGGCGGTGAATGTGACCACCATGATGAGCTTTTTCTTTCTGGTCTGCATACCGTTGTATGCCATGTTGATGAACGGGATCATCAGGAAGATCGTGAAGTAATACTCCACATACCACGCATACTGCGCGTCGGTATACATGAAGATGCCGCGGACGAACTCCCACAGAGTATAGGTGCGGTGATTGAACGAGCGGTTGAACATGACGCAGATGACGCTGATCACAAGATACAGGATCAGCACGCGGAGCGCGCCGAAATAATACTGCTTGGAAAGCGTCTTGTTCTTCATCAGGTAGCCGGTGGTGATCATGAAGAGCGGAACGCAGCAATAGGCGATCCAGCGGAAGTAAATGCCGGTCTGCCCGAATTCCTCGGTGATCGGGGTGCTGTAAAAGCCGGAATAGAGAAAGAAATGGACGCTGACGACCAGAAAACAGGCTAGGATCTTGACGATGTCGATGCCGACAAAGCGCTGTTTGGCCGGCGCAGCAGTCTGAACGGCTGGCTGACTCATAGAAAAGTCTCCTTTATGAAGTTTTCCGCATCCCCGCGCAGGATGCGTACCTTGTCTATTATAGTCGATTTTGCGGGTTTTGTCAACTGTGCCGGTGCTTTCCGCGCAGAAAAGAGAAGGACAGCCCGCGAACGGACTGCCCCTCAATAGGAGAATGTAAAAAGCTGATCAGAAATGTTCCTTTTCCGGAACGGGAAACGCTTACGGCTCCGTTTTCAGGCGCGGGACCGCCGGCGTCAGTCTTCAGATCATTCACGTGCAGCAGGTGGTGTAATCTTCGCACCAGAATTCTTCACTGTCGCATATTGTGCCTGTGCAGTAATCCCAGACGATCGTTGTTTCACAGCACTGTGTGCCTTCCAGCGGCTCTTCGGGGACGACCGTGACGGTGAAGGAACCGGTTGCGAACACGGTATCGTATCCGTCATCTTCCACCCATGTCAGACGAATGGTGTATGTGCCGGGCTTTGTGCTGTCAAATTCCGAGCTGTCCACTCTGATGCGGTCTTTGTAGTCCGGATCCTGCAGGAGACGCGGCGGGAAAATGTCCCAGTATTCTTCATTTCCGTAAGGTGTGACATAAGTACCGCTTCCGATGAATACCAGATTGCTGAGATCCAGTTTTTCACCGATCTGATAAACCGTTTTCAGGGCGGGCACTCCGAAAAAACCCATGCTTTCCTCATCGGTCATATCGAGGTTGTAGACCTTCAGTTCTCCGTGGCTTTTCTTTGTTTCATTCCCGTCCGGCAGGACTGTGACCTGGAAACTGCCTTTCGCGATCTCCATTCCGTTTTCATATTCAGTCAGATAGATCGTGTAGGTGCCGGCCTTTGTGTTGTCAAATTCGGATGTGTCGATCTTCAGAAAGCCGTCTTGCGCGTGTTCCCCGAGCGTGGTCTCGCCGAAGATGTCCCAGCAGATTTCAGTATAGCCGCCCGCGCCGTCCGGTTCCCGGATGGTGCCGCAGCCGTACAGACGGGCGTTCAGGATATCGAGCTCTTCGCCGATGCGGTATTGGCTCTTCCAGAAGCCGTCTTCCATGATCCAGAGATCGCCGTTCACGGGGTGTCTGGACCCGGTTGTGGTGGTTGTTGTGGTGGTGCTTACGACCGCTGAAAGATCCTCTGCCTCGATGCGGTTGCCGTCTGAATCATACACGCAGATCAGGATATCCCGCTCGCTGCTGCTGAGGCCTCTGAGCAGAAGGACCAGATCCTTGGCGTCCACATAATTGTCGGAATTGGCGTCAGCCATCAGTTTGCCGCCGGGAGAAAGCACAACGCTCTCATCCTCTGCGATGTACCGCGCAAGCAGGACCGCGTCCGCGACCTGCAATTTGCCGTTTTCGTCAACATCGCCGCTTCTGAGCGTATCAAAATAGAGTTCGCAGTCATAAAGGGCGGTTGTCACGTCATCGCAGCAGTGATTGGTTCCGTCGTCTGTATACCGTTCGCAGTCATCGGTTCCCCACATTTCGATGTCGTCCCAGTCTTCGGTTGCAATGTACTCGATACAAGTCTCGTCAACAGATGTCGTTTCGGCTTCATCGGCCGCGTGCGCGACAGCCGGAAACGCGGTCAGTGCGGAGAGCGCCGCCGAAAGCATGACGATTTTTCTGATGTTCTGTTTCATGGAAACAACTCCTTTTTCAAGAATATGATAGATTTCAGACCGCAGCCGGAACGGAAGATCTCGGCTGCTCTCTGTATAGTACCGTCAGAAACAGGGCAAAAGGTGACAGCCGTTCTCAAGAATCGGCGATATTCACAAAAAACCTGTTGTGCCTTATGCAGAATCACAGTACCTGCGCGGAAAAGTGCGGGACAGCCCCCGAACAGAGCTGCCCCGCGCTTCAAAAGGAGATATGGAAAATGCTGTTGAAAGGCTTGTCAGTCGGCTTTCACTGTGACGGTGAAGGAGCCCTCCCCGAAAACAGACGGGCAGTGCAGCCGGATCGTATAGGTGCCGGGTTTTGTGTTGTCAAATTCAGAGGCATCGACTTCCAGACCGCATTCTCCTACCAAAACCGGAATCGGACCATCAGCAATGTCCAGTATCGGAATATAGACCGAAACACTATTGAGATCCAGCGCTTCGCCGATGCGGTATTCCTGCCTGAAGCCTTCGTAGACCGTGATCTCATTACAGAAGTCTTCATCTACAACATAGACCTCAAAGCTGCATTCCGCCGCTTTGTTCTTATAGATATAGATCAGACGGATCGGATAAGTGCCGGTTTTCGTGTTGTCAAAAGCAGAGGCATCCACTGTAACAAGGCCTTCCGAGACGAATTCACTGAGCGGCAGAAAATGACGGCTCCATTTTTCGTTCTCCGGATCATCAAGAGCAACGGACAAACCCATGATATTCAGTTCATCGCCGATCCGGTAAGTGAACTGACATCCGCGGTCTCTCCAGTATATGATGTCGCTTGGCCGATCCTTATCCCGTTCGGCAGCATCCGCATAGACCTTGACCGTGAAGGAACCCTTGCCATATCCGTTCAGATAGCGCAGATAGATCGTGTAGGTACCGGGCTTGGTATTGTCAAATTCAGAGGTGTCGACCTCCAGATAGCCGATCCGCACAAGGTCTTCGAGCGGGAGAAACTCATCATTATCAAACTCGTCAAACATGACTGTCGCAAGGCCGATATTCAGTTCTTCACCGATCACGTACTTTTTCTGATACCCGCTGTCATCCCTGACTGTGATCCCCGGGCATTCGCCGTCGTCCATCACGCGGACCTCGAAGCTGCACTTGGCATCGCCCGTCTTGTAGGAAAGACGGATCTGATAAGTGCCGGGCTTCGTATTGTCGAATTCAGAGGTGTCCGCGGTCAGATAGCCGTCGTCAATGAGCTTTTTGAGCGGTTCTGAGAAACTGACACCGTAATCGTCAAAAGCGTTTGTCTCGTAGATGGTGACCTGCGCATTCATGATGTCCAGTTCTTCACCGATCTGGTACAAGGTTTTATAGGAGCCTTCCCGGTGAACTCTGATCTCACCGGGGGCCGCAAAGACATTGACCACAAAAACGCCTGCTGCGTTCGAGTTGCTGTCGCGCAGATAAATATTGTATTTGCCGGGCTTTGTGTTGTCAAATTCGGAGGCGTCAACTGTCAGGAAGCCGCCTGCAACATTGTCAAACAGTGTGCTTGCGCCGTTCATCATCCACTTGACCTCAGAGTATCCCCGCGCATCGTTTGCGTCTGATGTGTAATCGGTACCCTCTCCGTAGAGCCTGGCTTTCATGATATCCAGTTCTTCGCCGACAAGGTATTCCGATTTCCAGGAACCGTCATCCTCGAGCCAGTATTCGCCTTCGCCCTCGGGGATCCCGGGCTCCGCTTCGGATTCGCACACGGGGCAGACTTCGTTACACAGCAGGATGCCGTCTAAGCTGAAGAGAAGATCCGGTTCTTCCGTGACAGGCTTCTCCGACCTGACGCTCATATCCGCCAGCCGGTCCTGATTCAGACCGATCCGGAATTCTTCGCCGGGTTTTGCATCCTCGGGAACCGTGACTAAAAAGCTGTAGATCACAGCACCGTCCTCTGCGGTCTGGTTTCTGCCGTCCTTGCAGGTCCAGACCAGTGCGCGGTCTTCTGATCCCCATTGGAAGCTGGCGTCGTATGCCGTGCCCTTTGATGTTCTTCCGAGCTTCAGCCGTTCGTCAAAGTCCAGATACAGTCTTGCACCGGCTGTACCCTGATCATTCGAGACAACCAGATCGATCGGAATATGTTCGCCCGGCAGGACGAAGAGCGTGCTGACATACGGGGAGTCGTGCGCGACGAGCTTATAGCGGATTGTCTTATCAGAGGTATCGTCCGTCTGTGTGTATGGTTCCGTCTCATAGAAATCGACATCACGGGTACACGTGCCGGTTTCGCACCAGCCTGTGCAATCGTCGGTTTCGCACCAGCCTGTGCAATCGTCAGTTTCGCACCAGTCTGTGTACGCTCCGGTCACAGCCCCGCTCACATCGCTGTCAACGACCGTGACCTCGATAGAGCCCTCCGCCGAGCTGTTGGTAAAGCGCATATAAATTGTATAGGTACCGGGCTTTGTGTTGTCAAATCCGGAAGTGTCAAGCTCCAGAAAGCCTTCATTGACATAGAACCCAAGCGTATCTTCGCCGAAAGCATCCCAGTAGTATTCCTCCCATTCACCGTCGTAGACCTGGTCATACCAGATGCCGCTGCCGTAAAGAGGAGCGTCCAGGATATCAAGCTCTTCGCCGATCAGGTAGGTGTTCTTCCAGCTGCCGTTATCATCGGCCCAGATCTCACCGCCGCTTGCTGCGACCATGACCTCAAAGGAGCCTGTCACATCGGGGTGATATTTGTTCTTCATATAGATCGTGTAGATGCCCGGCTTCGTGTTGTCAAATTCGGAATCATCGATCTCGATCCAGCTAAGACTCTCCGTCAGAAAGGTCGGGGCTTCGCCGCCGGGCGGGAAGAGATCCCAGCTGCCGCCGCCGCTGATGGAGCCGCCGCCGTACAGGATCATGTTGCTGAGATCCAGGTCCTCGCCGAGCCGGTAGACCCATTTGACCGGATATTCAGCCTCATTATAACGCCAGATGCTGATGAAGCCGTTCCAGACCTCTTCTCCGTTATAAGCGGTTGTTGTCTCATCATTGCCTGCGTCGGTCATGGTTTCAGTGTACGCGGTGGTCTGTTCTTCGACGGGTTCATCCGTGACCAGTGCAAGGACCTTGAGCATTTTGCTCAGATCCTTCGCGGTGTGAAAACCGTCGCCGTCCATGTCGGCGTTTTCAAGGCCCTGCTCCGTGAGTTCGGCGGCGATCGCGGTGTCTTCCGCAAGATAACGGCTGAACAGTACCGCATCGCCAATCGTCGTACTGCCGCTCAGATCAATATCGCCCTTGACCGTGGACACGGCTTCTGCGGATTTGTCCGTATCGGAGCTCTCTTCGCTGCTGAATCCGGTTTCGGTCACTGTTGTTTCGTCCGCGTCATCGATGACTTTGACAGTAACGGAACCGGATCCTTCTTCGTCAGAGAATGTGATCCTGTATTGGCCGGGCTTCGTATTGTCAAAATTCGAAGTATTGAGCTTCATGGAGCCGTAGTCGACACGGCTCCCGAGCGTGCTGTCGCCGAATGCATCCCAATAATACGTTTCTCCGTCGTATTCATAGGAGCCGGAGCCGTAGAGCGGTGCATTCATGAGTCCTTCCAGATCCAGCTCTTCGCCGATGCGATAGGTGGTTTTCAGTCCTGTTGTGTCAATCCAGTATTCGCCGTAATTGATGATATACCCGGACTGCGCGATGGCTGCAGAGTCTTCTTTGCTCCCCGCCGCATCTGCCGTGAGCGGAACAGATGTCAGTGTGAAGAGCAGCGCCGCGAGAAACGCGGCCCATTTGCCTGTTTGTTTCATCATTACATCTCCTTTTCTGAGCAGGATCGTTTTGTCGGGACGGTGCAGAACTGCCCCTTCTGTTCAGAACCGTCTGAAATCAGGTGAAAAGTGACAAAGTGCGGATGAAATCGGCGGAATGCCCAAATCAGTGCAGGCCTTTTTGTTCAATATCACCCCCTGAATGTGAAAACAGTGTGAAATTGTGATCGTCTGCTAAAAGTTAGCACTCAACACTTGACAGTGCTAAACATTCGTGCTATAATGGCATCAGAACAAAGGAACAGGGCGGGCGCCCGGGAGCCTGCCGCACCGTCCCGATGCTCACAAAAAGAAGAAACAATATGAATGAGTAGAAGGAGGACTGACCTATGTTATTCCCGAGCATTTTCAGAGAAAATCTGTTTGACGACTGGGCGGATATGCCGCTGTTCGGCGGCTTTGCCGACATCGACAAAAAGCTGTACGGCAAGCACGCGGCCCGCGTCATGAAAACCGATGTCCGTGAGGCGGACGACCATTATGAGATCATCATCGACCTGCCGGGCTTCAAGAAGGATCAGATCGGTCTGGAGCTGGAAAACGGCACACTGACCGTCAGCGCGGCAAAGGGCCTTGACAAGGACGAAAATGACAGCAACGGCAAGCTGATCCGGCAGGAGCGCTACGCTGGCGCAATGCAGCGGAGCTTCTTTGTCGGCGAGCAGGTGACCGAAGCCGATATTCACGCGAAATTTGAGGACGGTGTCCTCAGCGTGACCTTCCCGAAGAAGGAAGAAAAGAAGCTGCCCGAGCGCAGACAGATCGCGATCGAAGGATAACAGCCTGAACGGCATCCCCTGTGTGTCTGACGGATACACAGGGGATGCTTTTTTTCAGACAAACAGCGGGACGGTCGACTGCGACGAAACATCGCAGAGGCCGCGTGTCGTCATCTTCAGACGCGGAATGACCGTCAGCGAGACAAACGCCATATTCATGAACGGCGCGATATCTGCCGGAACACCCATTTTGTGTACGGTCTCATTCAGCAGGAGATTCTTTGCGGCGACTGAGCGCGCCTTCTCCGTGCTCATCAGTCCGCCGACCGGAAGCGGCAGTTCGGCCAGCACAGCACCGTCCGCGGCGCAGACAAATCCACCCTCCAGCTCCCGCACGCGGTTCGCGGCGGCAGCCATATCAGCGTCATTTGTGCCGATGACGATGAGATTGTGTGAATCGTGCGAGACAGAGCCGGCGATCGCGCCGCGTTTGAGCCCGATGCCCTGAATATAACCGATGCCGCGGTGACCGGTTCCGCGATGCCGTTCCAGCACCGCCAGCTTCAGAATGTCGCGGGCGGTGTCAATGCCGTTGTTCTGCGAAAAATCAAGTGCTTCGAGCCGTTCCTCCGTCAGAAGCTGCCCGGGGAGCACGCCGATCACGCGGCATTTGCCCTGCTGCGGCTGCACCGCAAGATCTTCTTCGCTGAGCGGATCGAGCCGGAAGGAGTGCATCACGCGGTTCCAGCGCGGAGACCGGCAGTCCGGCGCGGCAAACGCGAAGCAGACGCCGTTTTCGGCGGCGGGCTTTCCGCTTGTATAGACCGCTTCGACATCCGCGCTGTCCAGATCGCGCAGGATGTTCACATCGGCACGGAAGCCCGGCGCAAGCGCACCGACGCCCCGGAGCCCGAACCATTCCGCAGCCTGCAGCGTCGCCATGCGGATGCAGGTTACCGCGGATTTGCCGGCGCGCACCGCAGTGCGGATCATCGCGTCGATATGCCCGTCAGAGAGCAGTTCCTCCGGATGCTTGTCGTCAGAGACCAGCATGCAGCGGTGCGCGTAGGGTTCGTCAAAGAGGGGCAGCAGCGCTTCCAGATTTCTGGCGGCTGTTCCCTGCCGGATCATCACGCGCTGTCCCTTCCGCACACGCTCGATCGCCTCCGCCGCGGAGGAACACTCGTGGTCGCTCCCGATGCCGGCCGCGATATAGCGGTCAAGCGCCTTGCCGCTCAGGAGCGGCGCGTGGCCGTCAATGACCTTGCCGGCAGCCAGTGCGTCCGAAATCTTTGCAGTGACATAATCCGCACCGGCGAGCACGCCCGGATAGTTCATCATTTCGGCAAGTCCCGGCACGCGCGGATGCGCATAATAGGGCTTCAGCTCCGCCGCGCCCAGTACGGCGCCCGATTCGTCCAGCGGCATCGCCGGAACGCAGGAGGGGAGCATGATATAGACGCGGAGCGGCAGACCTTCGCTCATTTCCAGCATGAAGCCGATGCCGTCAGTGCCGGCGACATTGGCAAGCTCATGCGGATCCGCGACGATCGCGGAGGTGCCGTGCGGCAGGACGGTGCGGGCGAGCTCCGCGGGCGTCAGCAGCGTGCTTTCAATATGGATATGGCCGTCAATGAAACCGGGGCAGAGAAATCTGCCTGTCACATCGCGCACCGTGTCGGCATCCGCGTCGGTGTAGTCGCCGGTGCCGATGACCACGCCGTCTCCGATCAGGAGATTTTCGCGGAGCAGCTCACCGGTGAAGACATTGACGACAGTGCCGTTTTTGAACAGAGTTTTCATAGGCCGCCCTCCTTGTATGCCTGATGGTTCCATTATAGCATAAGCGGATGTTTTTTGCAACGGATTCGCGAAAAATCCCCGCAGGTTCCGGATATAACCTGCGGGGATCCTGATTTCCGGTCACGCCGCGGTTCCGTCAAGGAGCAGCGCGAACAGCAGCAGAACGGCGAGCAGTCCGAAGTTGACTGCCGAAAATACGCGGAGATATCTGCCGGTGTGCGCGCCCTGTGATTTGCGGTAAAACTGGAATGAGATCAGACTAGCGAGCGACGCGATCATGGTGCCGAGGCCGCCGAGATTGACTCCGAGCAGCAGGGCTTTTCCGTTCTCTGTGAAGCCGGCCAGCATGACCGCGGCGGGCACATTGCTGATGCCCTGCGAGAGCAGAACGGAGACGGTCAGCTCCCTGCCGCCGATCAGCGAACGCATCAGATCGCTGACCGCACCGATCCTCGCGATATTGCCGACAAACACGAAAAAGCAGACAAAGGTCGCAAGCAGCGCGTAATCGACCTTTTTCAGGACGGAAGGGCCGGTCGGCAGAGCCGCTGCCGCCGCCGCGATCAGCACGGCCCAGTCCGGGATCAGCCGGAACACGCAGAGCAGGCAGACACCGAACAGCGCGAGAAACACTGCCGTTTTCAGCCGCGGGATATGCCGTTCGGCGGCTTTGCCCGCAGAACAGGGCGTGCGCGGCAGCAGCAGGCAGAGCGCGCAGAGACAGACAAGGCTCAGCGCGCCGAAGGGCAGCAGTACGCGCAGGAATTCTCCGGCGGTCAGCTGATAGCGGTCGTAGAGAAAGAGATTCTGCGGATTGCCGACCGGTGTCAGCATACTGCCGAGATTCGCCGCCGCGGTTTCCAGCACAACTGTCAGAATACGGCTTTTTTCGTCCGGGATCTGCGTGAACAGCAGCAGTGTCATCGGAACAAAGGTCAGCAGCACCACATCGTTTGTCACGAGCATGGACGAGAAAAAGCAGATCATCATCAGAATGATGCCGAGCCGGCGGACATTGCCGGCGCGCTTCAGCAGCGCCTCAGTGACCGCGTCAAAAACACCCGCTTCCCGCACGCCTGCGACGGCGGTCATCAGCCCGAAAAGCTGGATCAGCACCGTGCGGTTGATGTAGCCGGCATATTCTCTGTCCGGCGGGATGAAAAAGACAGTCAACAGCGCTGCGAAAAACGCGATGACGAGCACCGGCTGTGCTCTGAAAATGGCTTTGGCACGGTTCATGACTCCGGCGCCCCCTCTGCGGTGCCGAGCTCCAGACGCTGCACCTGTTCAAGCTTCCGGTTGATCGCTCTTGTGCGTGCGCCGATCAGCTGGTCAAGGTCCTTGCCTGCCATTTCCAGACGCTTCTGCGTGCTGGCAAGCACCGTTTCAAACTGCTCGAATTCCGCCTTGACACCGCCCAGTATTTCCCAGACCTGATCGGACTGCCGCCGGATCGCGAGTGTCCGGAAGCCCATATAGAGAGCGTTGAGCATGGCCGCCATGGTCGAGGGGCCTGCCAGCGTCACATTGTATTTCTGCTGCAGTGTTTCAAGCATCCCGAGCCGGACGGCCTCCGCGTACAGCCCCTCAAACGGGAGAAACAGCACGCCGAACGCCGTCGTGTCCGGTTCGCGGATATATTTGTCGTGAATATCCTTCGCAAAGGTCTGCAGCCGCTGCCGCAGCGCCGTGACAGCGGCATCGGCGGCGGCTTTGTCTCCGGCCTCCTGCGCGTCAAGCAGCGCGGTGTAGCAGTCTGCGGGGAATTTGGAATCGATCGGCATCCAGAAGGCATTCCCGTCATCCGCGGGGAGCTTCACCGCGAATTCCACGCGCTTTCCGCTGCCCGGGACCGTCTCGACATTGGCCGCAAACTGTCCCGGCGCTAAGATCTCCGAGAGAATGCTGCCGAGCTGAATCTCACCCAGCGTACCGCGTGTCTTGACATTCGACAGCACGCGCTTCAGCCCGCCGACATCCGCGGCGAGCGTCTTCATCTCGCCGAGACCGCGGAATACCGCCTCAAGGCTGTCGGACACACGCTGAAAGCTCTCGGTCATTTTCGCGTCGATATGCGACTGCAGCGTTTCGTCAACCGTTGTCCGGATCTCATTGAGCCGGCGGTCATTGTGGCTGCGCAGAAGCTCCAGCTGCCCCTCCAGCGTTTCACGCAGGCCGGTCATCGAGCGGGCGTTCTGCTCCTCAAGGCCCCGGATGCGCTCCTCAAACTGACTGAGCTGTGCCGCGGTCGTGCCGCGCGTCTGCGCCTGATTCTGCGAAATGCTGTCCGACATCATCTGCATGGAGAGCCGGATCGTTTCGTTTGTGCTGGCGTTCTGTTCCGTGCGGAGCCGCTGCTCCTCTTGCTGCATATCCTTTATGGCGTCCCGTACTGTGTCCGCGGCTTTTCCGCTGTCCTTTCCGCGCAGATGGAGCAGCAGTGCGATCTGCGCGGCGGCGGAACAGATAAAGGCGATCAGCAGGATGATTTCACCGGTGCTCATTCCGCAAAAGCGGCACGGTGCCGCGCAATAAAGTCGGTCTGATAGCCGCGGCGGAAGGCGATGCGCGCCTTTGCCCATCCCTCATAGCCACCCCATCGCGGATCATTCTCCGCACAGGAATCGTCCACGCCCTGCGTGGAGTAGCTGAAGACTGCAGTGCCGTCAGACAGCATGGAAAACTCGATCTCTCGGCGCTGCGGCCCGGTGTAGCCTTCGATCCAGCCCATGGCCGCAAAGCAGCGCGGCGATTCGTCCGTGAACATATACTGATCCATGTCGGCATGACTGTCATTTGTTTCGCGGACACCGCCGAGATGGTAGACAGCGCCGTCCGAATCGGTTACGGTGAAGGCTTTGCCGTTCGGGTGCGGATCGGAGAGCAGCCCGCCGTCATCCGTGACCTGCACATCACAGATCGTGATGACTTCAAAATCCTCAAACGCTTTTCGCACCCAGCGCGGAGGCTTCATTCCGTCCGGCTCAAACTCACAGAAATCCCCGACGGGAAGGCAGAGCGCGTCGATCACTGCAAAAAGGCGCGCCTTCAGCGCCGGGATGTCGGCGTTTTTCCGTGTGCAGATCAGCCACTGACCGTCTCCGGCGGCGCCGGTCTCCTTCCACTGCGCGTAATCCGCGCACATGGCCTCACGGGCGGCATGACTGTTCTCCAGATCGCAGTCCATGCGCTGCATCGTGCCGTAAAAGCAGTCATAATGCAGCACGACAAACAGAAAATTGACGAGCTCTGTCAGCTCGTCCTCGTACAGTTCGCCGTTTCGTTCAGCTTCCAGCAGCTTTTTCATCGTCCGGTCGATCTCTTCGGTCACGCCGGCATCGTCCGAACGGCTGAGGGCGCGGCGGAGCTGCTTCAAGCTGCAGAATTCCTCCAGACGCTCCCGGATGATCTGATAATCGTCTTTCATTTGCGGTATGATTCTCCTTTTTCACCTGAAAGCCGCACAATTCCAGCTCTGCGGCTTTGTGCGGCATATATATAAAGTATAGCACAGAACGGCGGGGAATGTCAAGACTCTGAACGTCCTGCTTTCCGCGGCTGAGCGCGATGCGATACTATTTATAATAAATAGAACCGACCCGCAGCGCCGTGTGCAGACAGACATATCGGCACGCTGTTTTCTCAATGGTTGCGAAAAGATGACTTTTGCGGAAAAAATCGCGGAGCGAACAACGGAGCCGGTCCGGCACGGGTGCGGCGGGGGAAAAGGCGGTCATGTGTTTACATTTTTACGAAAAGAAAAACGGCTCTTTCTGAAATGTGTGCCAGACAGAAACCTGCGTAATACCGCACTTTTCGCGTCTGATGACAGAGGCGGAAGTGCAGCGGTGTGCTGTAGCCCGGCGGCGCTGTTCACCCTGCCGGATCCGGAGCGCTTTGCGGCGCTGCGCGCACACGAACTGTCTGAAATCGCTGTTAAGATTTGCAGTTTTTTCAGATGGAATCGCAATATTTGAGAAATATTGTTGTGAGATCCTAATGCGATCTTGCGTATCAGGGCATCATTCTCACAAACATATGTACGGCAAAAACCAAATATTTCCTAAAATTTCAGCTAATTTGTATATCCGCGAGCGGAATCCATCTATCAGTTTTGACAAAACGATAGAAAACTGAAACTGTATTCACACTCTCTTCAAATTCGCAAAAAACGGACTAGACAAAAAGACTTGAATATGCTAAACTAAAATTGTACAATCGATGCAGAGGGGGTCTGTGTCGGTATGTGAATTTTGTTAACTAATTGTGAATTAGTTAACGCAACCGTAAAAATGGAGGGATTATCTATGAAGCGTAAGGTTATCGGCGTTTTGAGCGCGGTAACGCTGGCTTTCACCGCGGCGATTCCGTCAATTCCGGTATCCGCTGCAAAGGTCGGCGACACACTCAGCGTCAACAGCGGCAAGCAGCAGTACCGTGAACCCAATGTTGACGGTTACAGCTACGAAATCTGGATCGACAACACCGGCGGCAGCGGCTCGATGACACTGGGCAGCGGCGGTACATTCAAGACCGAATGGAGCGCGCAGGTTTCCAGAGGAAACTTCCTCGCACGCCGCGGCAAGTCCTACGACACCGGCAAGAAGGCCACGACCTATGATCCGATCGTGCTGAACTACGAGGCGACGTACACCGCGAGCAGCGCGGGCAACTCCAGACTGTGCGTGTACGGCTGGTTCAGAAATCCGCTGGTCGAGTACTACATCATCGAGGACTGGAAGAACTGGTGTCCTTCTCAGGACGGCAGCAAGAGAGACAGCAAGATCGTCACCATCGACGGTGCATCTTACGAGATCTTCTGGCTGAGCCACACCGGTCCGGATATCAACGGCGGAAACTCCACATTCAAGCAGTATTTCAGTGTCCGTCAGAACAAGAGAACCTCCGGTTCGATCACAGTTACTGACCACTTCAAGGCGTGGGAAAAGGCCGGCTGGGACATCGGCAGCCTGTACGAGATCGCACTGAACGCGGAAGGCTGGGAAAGCAGCGGTTCCGCAAATGTCACAAAGCTCACCTTCAGCGATGTTGCTGATAATCCCGGCAGCGGCGAAGTGCAGCAGCCGGAAGACTCCGTCAATTACACCAAGCCGTCCGGCTCGGGCAGAGGCGTCTCGGATGATTTCGAGGGCTCCGGCACGAACTGGACCACCAGAGGCGCATCTTCCTACGGCCTGACCTCTGACATGGCACACGGCGGCAGCAAGTCGCTCTATGTCACCGGCAGAACCGAGGCATGGCACGGCCTCCAGTGCGACGGCGGTTCTGAGCTTGAAGCAGGCGCGACCTATGAGATCGACGCTTACTTCTCGCACAAGAACGACACCTACAAGGATGCTTCCTACACGCTCGGTCTGATGTACAGCGGCGGCGGCAGCGGCACCAGCTATGACGACATCGTCACGGTGGCCGGCTCGAGCGGAAAGTGGACGCAGCTGAACAAGGAATTTACCGTTCCTGCCGGCGCGACCAACATCGCACTCTATGCACAGACCAAGTATACCGAGAGCCCGACGGCGGCTGACCTCATCTCCTTCTTCATTGATGATGTCAAGCTGACGAAGGTCGGCGGCTCTTCCACGACCGGTTCGACCGGCGGCAGCGGCGGCGAACAGCCCGGTACTGTCGTGACCGGCGGTTCCGGCATTGCTTCCCACCAGAACAACAACTATACCTATACCAAGGGCGGCAGCGGCTTCAAGGATGTCATGGGTCCGTACTTCCGCCTCGGTACCTGCCTGAACGCGAACAACGCGCGCAACGGCCAGGTCACCAACTTCATCAAGCAGAACTTCAACTCCATTACCTGCGAAAACGAAATGAAGCCGGATACGATCTGCGATCAGAGCCGTTCCAACCTCGGTCAGGACAATATCCAGGTCAATCTGAGCCAGGCTGATCCGATCCTCAAGTTCTGCGAGCAGAACGGCATCGGTCTCCGCGGCCACACCTTCGTCTGGTATTCCCAGACTCCGGGCTGGATCTTCCAGGACAACGGTCAGCGTGTCTCTGCAGACCGCATGAACAAGCGTCTTGAGAGCTTCATCAAGAACACCTTTGCTGCTTTGAAGCAGAACTATCCGAACCTCAAGGTTTACTCCTACGACGTGTGCAACGAGCTGTTCAAGAACGACGGCGGCGGATTCCGCGGCGACAACGGTGAGTCTTCTGAATGGTGGAGCACCTACCGCAGCGACCAGTTCGTCATCAACGCGTTCAAGTATGCAAGACAGTATGCTCCGGCAGACTGCAAGCTCTACATGAATGACTACAACGAGTACTTCAAGGCCAAGACCAACGACCTCGTCGGCATGGCAAAGAAGATCCTCGCAGCAGGCCCGTACATCGACGGTATCGGCATGCAGTCTCACATGCACTACAATGACTTTGGCAATTCCGGCAGCGCACACAAGAACAACGACAACAATTGGAACTCCTACGCAGACGCGATCGATCAGTTCAACGCTCTGGGCCTCGATGTTCAGATCACCGAGCTGGACGTCACCAACTGCGCAGACTCCAAGGGCGCAAGCCTCTTCGTTGACATCTTCCGTGCAGCGATGGAGCGTGCGGCGAACATCTCCAGCTTCACGCTGTGGGGCCACTGCGACTCCGCAAGCTGGCGCAACAACTATCAGGACGGCGGTAAGCCGCTTCCGTTCGACGGCAGCTGCAACCCGAAGCCGTTCTATCAGGATATCCTGAATCTCGCGAAGGAGATCAAGGAACCCGGTGAGACCACGACCACCACGACAACCACTACCACAACGACCACCACAACCACCACGACTTCGACCACGCCGCAAACCTCGCCTTCCAACTCGACTTCGTCCGGCGGCAGCGGCAACCAGAAGCTCAAGGGCGATGTGGACTGCGACGGCAAGGTCAAGATCGCGGACGCAGTTCTCCTCGCGCGTTACATCGCTGAGGATTCTGTCAATGTCACTGCGGACGGCCTCGCAAACGCGGAGCTCACCGGCAACTCCACTCTGGATTCCGGCGACCTCGCAGCACTGCTCATCCAGATCGCAGGTTGATTTTTCCCCATACTCCTTAATGTGATACGGAAGTGCCCGGAACGATGTTCCGGGCACTTTTGTCTGCAGATAATGAAGCCCCCGCTCTGCGGGGGCTTGGGTTTACGAAAAGCATATTTTACGGGTGATCTGTCAATCCGGCTGCGTCAGCACGGCACGGATCTGCCATGCGCCGCCTTCATGCGTGAGCGTGTAGGCAACCGTCTTGATATATTCTGCCGGACCGGTCTGCCACGACGGCTGCTCCGCGTAATACGCGACCTTTGCCGTCACAGTGCCGCTTTCCTCAGCCCAGTCCTTCACATTCGGCACATAGGTGAAGATATGCGGTGAGGCGTTGATCAGACAGGTGTTCTGTTCTTTGTCGTAGTAGCAGCGCAGCTCGCCGCTGATGCCGATGGTACGGAACTCCGGTGTGCGTTCTGTTCCGAAAAGCCGGTTTCCTGCCGCTGTAATGTCTGATGCCGGAACCACGCGCATTCCGAGATTGTCGGGATACTCCGCAAGCGTTCCGTCCGTCAGCATCGAAATGACCGCCGCCGACAGAAACTGCTCGTCTGTCAGGGCATCCGGTTCTTCAAAATCAGCCTGATCGATCAGGACAAGCGGCAGAACGGCACGGCGGATCTCCTCCGGCATTGTGTCCGGCTCCGGCGAAAAATGCCGCTTTGCGAATGATATGCCGCACTGCACGAGCGCCGCTGCACCGACCATGGAAAGCATGACCAGAATTGCGCCGACGATCAGGTCACGCACGGGATGCCTGAGCACCGATACGGGCTCGGGCTTTTCTTCCGGTATTTCACGGTGATCCGGAAGTTCGGCGGTTTCTTCCCGAACGGGCTGTTTTTTCGGCTCGGGCAATTTTTCCTGTTCCGCAAATTCCTCCGGTGCCTCCCGGGAGATGTGCAGGTACGCAGCGCCTGTCAGGCAGGAAAGCGTTTTATGCGCCGAATCACAGGTCATATCCGCACCCAGTGCAACCGGATGCAGGTCCTTTGGCAGGAACTTCAGATAGGCACCGTGCGCGTTATCCACCAGCAGCGGTACACCCTTCCGCCGGCACACGCCGGCCAGTTCCCGGAT
>JAGDBX010000029.1 GCA_018110935.1 Oscillospiraceae bacterium | reverse complement strand
GATAATGGGGCTCCGCCCCAAGCCCCGCTCAAGGGACAGTGTCCCTTGAGAATCCCAGAATAAAGGTTTTGGTCGAGCTTTTTCAAAAGCTCGCGGGAGTCCAGAGGGCAGAGCCCTCTGGCCGCGCTCCGCAGAGCGCGGAACACCCCCGCATCAGAAGAGCTCCGAAAGGGGTGAATTGCCGCGCAGCGGCAAGAGGGGGAGCCCTGCGATAGAGGGCTCCCCCTAAAAAAGTATCGCTCCGCGATGATTGATAATGGGGCTCCGCCCCAAGCCCCGCTCAAGGGACAGTGTCCCGTGAGAATCCCGCTGTGAGGATACAAAAGCCCCCGCCGACAGGCGGGGGCAGTTTTGTTTACGCGCGTTTTTTGTTTTTGAAATAGATGACTTCACCGTAGATCGCAGGAATCAGAAGTGAGACCATCATGATCACGAACGCTGCCGGAAAATACCCTGCCAGCGATGCCGCCAGCGACAGAATCCCGCCGGCCGTGACCGTCATGCCTGCAAGCCGGTGCGTTTTGTACCAGACTGCTTCATTTGCCATGATATGCGGCGTGCGGATGCCGATCAAAGCATTTTTCCGCAGCTTCGGCATATAATTCCCGAGGATGATCATGAACGCTGAGATCAGCACAAAGGCCGCGCTGCTGATATCCCGCAGTTTTCCGAGCGCGGCAAGCAGAATGATGCTCTGCATCATAAACAGAAGTGCGGGCAGCAGAAAACGAAGGATCAGGACCGGCTTTCCGGAGCTTTGCTTTTCTTCCGCTTTCCGCATCACTGCGCAGAAGAACAGCGTTAGCACCGCAAACAGAACCGGAATGCCGAACACCGCCAGTGCCTTCGGCATAGAGCCGTTCGCCTCTGACTGCAGATTCCAGTGTGTCGTGATCCGGTCGGGAAGCCTGCCGTATACAGCCGCTCCGGGAATGACAGCGCACAGGCAGAGTGCGGCAGCGATGAAATCAGCTTTCTTCAGATTCTTCATGACGGTCCTCCATTTCAGCTGGCATGAACTGTGAGATCCACATCAGGATCTCCTCGAACACCGAGGTGTTCAGCGTATAGTAGATGTAGTTTTTTTCTTTTGTCTCATAGATCAGATCGGCGCTTTTCAGCTGCTTCAGGTGATAGGAAACTGTCGCGCCTGTCATATCAAAGCGCGAGGCGATCTCACCGGCAGACATTCTCCCTGCCCGCAGCATGATCAGGATCTCACGCCGCACTGGATCGGACAGTGCCTTGAAGGTTTCAGGAAATCCCATTGTACGCTCCTTTTCGCCTTGTCATATCTGCCGCTGCTTTGTCAGCGGGAGTGCCGCGAGGATCAGCGCCGCTGTCAGCGCCGCCGTGACGACCGCGGCGGCGGTATAATCAGACGGGTGAAGATCGCCCCGGAAAAGTGACAGGCTGTCACAGAGCCGTGTCGGCAGATACGCTTTTGCCCTGCCGTACATTCCGGCCAGCAGCATCACAAAATACACCGCGCCCGTGCCGAGCAGAACCTGTGCGGAAGACGCGGCAAAAGAAGAAAAGAACACGACGCATCCGATCATCAGCAGACCGAACAGCCACCAGCAGAAGCCCGCAAAGAACAGGGAATGCACGGCGGAATTGTCCCAGTAAAAATCGCCGTAGAAATAAGTGAGACCGAAGCAGAGTGCCAGCCCGCCTGTCCACATCAGCATCACGACGGCACATTTTGAAAGTACCGCCGCGGCGCGTGAGAGCCCCTTTGTCAGAAGCGGGATCAATGTTCCGCGGCTGTATTCGAATGTGTAGATGCCGCTGAACATGATCAGCAGAATGATCAGCGCAAAGGGGATATTCTTCTCAAACTGCACCCACGAATCCATGGAGGTCACGGTGACGGCGCTGACCGTCATGCCCTGCGCGGCAAGCTCCTCGGACATCAGGCCGATCAGCTTCGGCGTCAGCTTGGCGACGGCGGGATTCATGATGCCGAACAGCAGAAACAGGCAGCACAGGATCAGGAGCCGTTTTGTGCGGAGCAGCTCCCGGAGCTCTTTGACAAAAAACACCGCAAAGCCTCTCATTTGCCGATCACCTCCATGAACAGATCCTCAAGGTCTGCCTCATGCCGTTCCAGCCGCGTGACCGGGATCATCTTTTCTGCCAGGAACGCCATTAGGGCGGCGCAGTCTTTCTCAGAAGCCTTCGGGAAGATGAGCCTGCCGTCAGAAAGCGAAGCCTGCGGAAACGCGGCTGTGACCTTTTCTGTGTCGGCAGGGTCCGAAAGCGTCAGCGCGAGATCGGTGTCGCTCCGCATGGCACGCAGCTCGTCCATACTGCCCGTCAGGACGATCTTTCCGCCCTCCAGAAACGCGGCGCGGCCGCAGATGCGCTCCACATCCGACAGAATATGCGTTGAAAACAGCACGGATGTCTGTTCCGCCGCGGTACGGAGGATCTCAAGGATCTCCCTTCGGCCGACGGGATCGAGCGCGGAGGTCGGCTCATCGCAGATCAGGAGCCGGGGACGGCTGATCAGCGCCTGCGCGATGCCGAGACGCTGCTTCATCCCGCGTGAAAAGCCCCTGATGCGGTGCCGTTCCTTTTCGAGCCCGACAAGGCCGAGCAGCTCCGAACAGCGCGTTTTCAGCGCTGAGCGTTCGATCCCCGCGATCTCGCCGCAGAGCCGGAGATATTCGGGGGCGGTCATGCAGCCGTAGAATTCCGGCACATCCGGCAGATAGCCGATCAGGCCGCTTTCCGGGACGGCACCGTACCGGACAGGCTCGCCGCAGACCTCGATCTCACCGCCGTCTGTCCGAAGAAGGCCGAGCACCGCGCGCATGGTCGTGGTCTTGCCGGCGCCGTTTCTGCCGATAAAGCCGAACACACAGTGCTCCGGCACGGAAAAGCTCACGCCGTCCAGCACCTGTTTGCTCCCGAAGCGCTTTCTGATCTCTCTGACCTCAAGAATGTTTTTCAACTGTCACTCCTCCTCTTTGCCGAGCAAAAAGTACAGGATCGGGCCGATGAACTCCATGCCGATCAGCACCACGA
The DNA here is from genome assembly GCA_018110935.1 of Oscillospiraceae bacterium. GTDB lineage: Bacteria > Bacillota > Clostridia > Oscillospirales > Ruminococcaceae > Firm-04. The sequence continues at coordinate 7,955 of JAGDBX010000029.1, read as the reverse complement.
CGAGCCAAAGCACGCGGGATCCGCGTTTGTAGCTGCTGTGATGCAGGATGTGCCAGAGCGCGCAGCCGAGCAGAACGAACTGCACAATGATCAGCGGGATCAGCAGCGGCAGATATTCTCTGATTTCTTTCGGCATACGGATACCTCCTTTTGTTCTTCACGGAATCTGTCCGCTATTTAGAAATTTCTCTATTTTGAGCTTTCTCTAAATAGATTCTAGCACATTTTCCGCGTTTTGTCAAGAGGTATTTTGAGAAAATTCTAAATTGCTGTATCACCGCGCTTTTTCGTCTGTTTCTGATTGACAAATGTGTTCGTTCTGTGATATAATGCATACAGAGGGCATTTTCAGCCTGCAAAGCCGAAAACAAGGAGGGATTCATGTGAAAAAAACGGCCGCGGCAGCAGCTGCCTGTCTTCTGGCTCTGACCGGAACCGAACTGCGGCTTCCGGCATCGGCAGAGACGCTGACCGCCGAAACGCAGTCATACTACGCAGCGTGGAAAGAGACCTATCTGCGCAAAAATCCCTATGTGACCGACGCAGACCAGTACTATGTCTTCTACGGGGATCAGACCTACGCGGAGGCGCAGAAGACCGTCCCCGTGACTGTTTCGGAGGCGCACGGCTACGGGATGCTGATCACTGTGATGATGGCGGATTACGATCCGGAGGCAAAAGACATCTTTGACGGGATGTACCGCTACTATCTCGCACATCTGAGTGAGATCGGGCCGCATCTGATGGCGTGGCAGCAGAGCGACAACGGCTCCGCGCTAATCGACACGAACGGCGCCGATTCCGCGACGGACGGCGACCTTGACATTGCCTACGCGCTGCTGCTTGCTGACAGCCTCTGGGGCAGCAAGGGCACATACGATTATCTTGAGACGGCAAAGTGCATGATCGATGATATGATGAAATACGAGATCAGCCATGTCCGCTGGGTGCCGCGGCTTGGCGACTGGGCGTATGATCCGGATGAAGAGGAAAAATACAGAAACAGGACCGGCGCCGCAGGCGGCTGGCCCGAAGAGGTCAGCAGTGAGGATTACCTGATCAGCGCGCTCCGCAGCTCAGACCTCATCCTGCAGTATTTTCCGGTGTTTGCGTCCGTGAGCGGTGATGACCGTTGGATCAATGTCTACAACGCCTCCAACGGCGTGATTCACGAGAAAACCGCCTTTACAAAATACGGGCTGCTTTCTGATTTCCTTCTGCCGAACCATGTGAACGGATGGAGCCTCTCACCGCCGAATCTGCTGGAGGGAGAACACGACGGGGCCTATTCCTACAATGCCTGCCGGACACCGTGGCGGATCGGTACGGACGCGCTGCTGAACGGCAATCCGGAGGCAGTTATTTACGCCGAAAAGGTCAACGCGTGCATCCGGGAAGCCTGCGGAGGAGATCCGAAGAAGATCAGCGCCGGCTACGAACCGGTGAGAGGCTATGCGCTCGTTTCGTACGGTGATCTCTGCTTCACGGCGCCGCTGATGATCTCCGCGGCCGCTGCGGGCGACACGGAATTCCATGACGCGATCCGCGCGGAGGTGCTGGACATCGGCATTGATTCCTATTACGGCAATTCGATCGCGATGCTCTGCCTGATCACCGATGACGGCGGCTGGCTCGTGCCGGATACGGAAAAACGCATCGGCGACATCAACAGAGACTATCTGACTAACATCTCTGATGTGACACTGCTCAGCGGCTGGCTGACCGGCAAGCCGTGGAAACTCAGCGACTGGGAGGCCGGTGATATGAACGGCGACGGCAGGCTTGACGCCCGGGATCTGACGCTGCTCAAGCGGTATCTGCTGGACAAGGCACAGCGGGAAACGGTGCCGGCGCAGTCTCTGACATAACACACAGCGGGTACTCTGCTCAAAAAACCGGGCAGAGTGCCCGCTTTTTTGTAAGTACGGAAAATACCGCAATTTGAGCATTGATTTTTTCCGTAATATATGGTATACTGGTAAGGATACCGGAAGAAAGTGGGGAGCGTATGTCTGCCGATCTGCTGAAAGGAGAGATCGCCGGACTGATGAAGCGCGCACTGTTTCTCGACATTGCCGCATACCTTATCAGCACGGCGTTTTACGGATTCACCCTGCCCTTTGCGGCGGGTCTCTGCCTCGGCACGGCTGTGCTGCTCGGCACGCTCGTCCTGCTCGCTTACAGCGTCACAAGGATGGAACAGGACGCAAAGCGCGCAGGCGTGACCAATCAGCGGCGGTATCTGCTGCTATACGCGCTGCGGCTGCTGATCTTCGGCATTGCGTTCGGCGCCGCGCTCCTGTTGCGGAAACGGGTCAGTCCCGTCGCCGTCTGCATCCCTATGCTGTACCCGCGCCTGATCTACACGGCGGGGGCGCTCTTTCAGAAACCCGGAAAAAAGAGGTGAAAGCAACTTATCATGGCAATCATGGCAATTCCCGCCTTTCTGCGCGGCCCGACAGATCCGAATGTCACAGGCCCGCAGGTCATCACATCGTGGAAACTCGGCCCGCTGACGATCAACCTGACCGAAACGGTCGTGCTGGAGTGGATCGTCGTTGCCGTCATACTGGGGCTGGCCTGTTTTCTGACCAGAAACCTCAAGGTGCGCGGCGTCTCCAAGCGGCAGGCCGTTGCCGAAATGGCGGTGGAAACGATCACGAAGCTTGTCCGCGACACTATGGGCAGGCGGTGGCTCTGGTTCACGCCGTATATCGCGTCGGTGTTCTGCTTCTCGATCTTCGGCAGCCTGATCAGCCTGTTCGGCGTCCGTGCGGTGACCTCGGATTTCTCCGTCCTGCTCTCATGGGCAGCGGTGACCTTCCTCATCATCACATGGACAAAGATCCGGTACGGCGGCATCGGCGGATACCTCAAAGGCTTTGCGGATCCGATGCCCGTCATGCTCCCGATCAATATTCTGAGTGAGGTCGCAACGCCCGCGGCTATGGCGCTGCGTCACTTCGGCAACATCGCCGGCGGCGGCATCATCATGATGCTGGTCTATTACGGCCTCGCGAACGCGAGCCACATGATCGGTCTGGACATCGCGGTGTTCGATGTCGGTATTCCGGCAGTGCTCTCGCTCTATTTCGACCTGTTCTCGGACTTCATGCAGGCGTTCATCTTCATCATGCTGACGATGGTCTTTGTCAGCAACGCCGGTCCCGCAGAGGACGAAGCCTCTGCATCCTGATTTTCGTTCAATAATATTTGGAGGTATTAACAATGACTGATATGGGTGAAGCAATTATCCTCGCAGGCTCCGCGATCGGCGCGGGTCTGGCCATGATCGCCGGCATCGGCCCCGGCATCGGCGAAGGCTATGCCGTCGGCAAGGCGTGCGAAGCGATCGCAAGACAGCCGGAGGCTTCCGGCGCCGTCACCAGAACGATGTTCGTCGGCTGCGCGGTCGCGGAATCGACCGGTATCTACGGCCTGATCATCGCCCTGCTCCTGATCTTCCTCAAGCCGTTCACCTGATTCCGCGGAACGGAAACAAAAAGGAATATCAGAAGAAGAAAGGCTGAAAGAACATGGTATCTCTACCCGCAGCGGTCGCAGCGGCGGAGGTCAAGCTTCCGTTCCTGTCGATCGATACCGGCACCATACTCTTCACGCTCATCAACCTCGCCATTCTCGTTTTCGGATTAAAGCACTTCCTGTTCAAGCCCGTCAACGACATCCTCGCCAAGCGGCAGGAGGCTGTGGACAAGAGCCTCACGGAGGCGGAGCAGGCAAAGTCCGAGGCGGAGGCCGCGCAGGCGGAATACGCTGAAAAGCTCGCCGCCGCCAAGGAGGAATCCGCTGAGATGATCCGCAGGGCGACGCGCAGGGCACAGGAGCGCTCCGACGAGATCGTCGCGGCGGCAAAGGCTGAGGCCGCTGCCGTCATGCAGCAGAATGAGGCGGAGCTGGAGCGTGAAAAGCGCAGAGCGGCAAGCGAGCTGCGTTCGGAGGTCTCCGGACTGGCCGTCATGGTCGCCGAAAAGGTGGTCGAGCGCGAGATCAATCCCGCGGACCACGCAAGACTGATCGATGAATTTATAGATTCGGTGGGTGATGTGCAGTGAGCTCAGAGGTTTCTGCGGTTTACGCAAATGCGCTGTTTTCGCTGGCTGAGGAGCAGGGCGACACCGTCCTGCAGCAGACCAGAGCCGATCTGCGCGAATGTGCGCTGCTCTTTTCGCTGAATCCCGACCTGACGCGTCTGCTCTCGCTCCCGACGGTCTCCGTGGAGGAGCGGCTGGACATCGCGAAAAAGATCTTCGGCGATGAGGGGCTGACCTGCCGTCTGCTCGCCCTGCTGATCGACCACCACCGTGTTGCGTATCTGGGCGAGATCGCGGACGACTTTGACGCGAGAATGCTCGATTATCAGAATACGGTCGAGGTCCGCGTCACGACGGCCGTCCCGCTGCAGCCCGCACAGAGCGAACGCCTCACCGCGGCGCTCTCCGCGAAGCTCGGCAAGAGCATCCGCATCACGGAGCATATCGACCGCTCCGTTCTGGGCGGCGTCATCGTGCAGTACGGCGACACCCGCATCGACAACAGCGTGAAATACCGGCTGGAAACGCTGAAAGCAAGACTTTCGTAAGCGCTTCCGGCTTTGAAGAAGGTGCAAGATGAATTTAAGACCAGACGAAATCACCGGCATCATCAAGGAGCAGCTGAAGAACTATGAGGCCAAGCTCAATCTTGCCGATGTCGGTACCGTTATCACCGTCGGAGACGGCATTGCGAATGTCCACGGACTGGAGCAGTGCATGTCCGGTGAGCTGCTGGAATTTGAAGGCGGCATTTCCGGCATGGCACTGAACCTCGAACACGATTTCGTGGGCGCGGTGCTTCTGGGTTCCGACAAGAATATCAAGGAAGGCGCGACCGTGCGCCGTACCAAGCAGATCGTTTCCGTTCCGGTCGGCGAGGAGCTGCTCGGCAGAGTCGTCAACGCGCTCGGTGAGCCGATCGACGGCAAGGGCCCCGTCCTGACGAAAGAAACGATGCCGATCGAAAAGATCGCGCCCGGCATCATCACAAGACAGTCCGTTCATGTCCCGCTCCAGACCGGCATCAAGGCGATCGACTCCATGATCCCGATCGGAAGAGGACAGCGTGAGCTGATCATCGGCGACCGCCAGACCGGCAAGACCACGATCGCGCTCGACACGATCATGAACCAGAAGGGCAAGGATGTCATCTGCATCTATGTTGCGATCGGACAGAAGCGCTCGACCGTCGCGAATGTCGTCGAGACGCTTACGAAAGCCGGCGCGATGCCCTATACGATCGTCGTTTCCGCGACGGCCTCCGAGCTGGCGCCGCTGCAGTACATCGCGCCGTACTCCGGCTGCACGATGGGCGAATACTTCACCGACCGCGGAAAGGATGTCCTGATCATCTACGATGATCTCTCAAAGCACGCCGTCGCTTACAGAACCCTTTCGCTGCTGCTGAAGCGTCCTCCGGGGCGTGAGGCCTATCCGGGCGATGTCTTTTATCTGCATTCCAGACTGCTGGAGCGTGCCTGCTGCCTCAACAAGAACTACGGCGGCGGCTCCCTGACGGCACTTCCGATCATCGAGACGCAGGCGGGCGATGTTTCCGCCTACATTCCGACCAATGTCATTTCGATCACGGACGGCCAGATTTTCCTGGAGACCGACCTCTTCAACGCGGGTGTGCGTCCGGCGGTCAACCCGGGCATTTCGGTCTCGCGTGTCGGCTCCGCCGCACAGATCCCCGCGATGAAAAAGGTCTCCGGCTCGCTGAAGCTGACCTATTCGCAGTACCGCGAGCTGCAGGCGTTCTCGCAGTTCGGCTCCGACCTTGACAGAGACACGAAGGAGCGCCTTGCAAAGGGCGAGCGCGTGGTCGAGGTGCTGAAGCAGGATAAATCGAGCCCGCTTTCCGCGGAGCATCAGGTCGTGATCCTTTACGCGGTCACGAACAATCTGCTGCGCGATGTGCCAGTCTCCCGTATTTCGGAATTTGAGACCGCGCTGCTCTCCGAGATCGACGGCGCACACAGCGACCTGACTGATTCCATCCGGAGCACGGGCAAGCTTCTGCCTGAGACCGAAACCGCCCTGAAGGCGGCCATCACAGAGTTCGTGCAGAGCTTTGTCTGAGGGGAGGAGCTTTCATGGCAGCTTCCAATATGAAGGCGATCAAGCGCCGGATCAAGAGTGTTGAGAGCACGATGCAGATCACAAAGGCGATGGAGCTGGTCTCCTCCTCCAAGCTGCGCCGCGCCAAGGAGCGCGCCGACAAGGCCGTTCCGTTCTTCAATCTGCTCTATCAGACCATGAGCGAGATCGCATCCGAGGCGGTCGGCTTCCGCTCGGTATACACCGAGCTCAGGGAAAAGGGCGCCGCGCTGCTCGTCGTCATGGCGGGCGACCGCGGACTGGCCGGCGGCTTCAATCTCAATGTCTTCCGCAAGGCGGATGCCCGCGCAAAGGAGCTGACCGCGCAGGGCAGAGAGGTCGTCATCATGACGGTCGGCAAGAAGGCTTCGGAGCACTATCAGAAGATGGATTACAAAATGCTTGGAAACTTTGAGAACATCGGCGAGACGCTGACACCGCGCGGTGCGCTGCGCATGGCGGAGCATATCGTGCATCTCTTTGACGAAGGGCATCTGGCGTCGGTCGAGCTGTTCTTCACGAACCTCGTCTCTCCGCTGACGCAGGAGGCGCGGCAGATGGAGATCATTCCCGTGCCGAACCTTGAGCGGAACACCGGCCTGACCTCGCTGACCAACTACGAGCCGAGTCCCGAAGCGGTCTTTGATTCGCTGATCCCGCAGTATCTGGCGGGTATCCTCTACTGCACGGTCGTCGATACCTATGCCTCTGTGCAGGCGGCGCGCCGGCTGGCAATGGAGAACGCGACGGACAACGCACAGGAGATGATCGACGATCTGTCTCTGAAATACAACCGCGCGCGGCAGGCTTCCATCACGCAGGAGCTGACGGAGATCGTCTCCGGCGCGAATGCGCAGAACTGACTGAACCGTTCCCGGCACAAAACAGCCGGATGATTACACAGAAAGTGAGCTTTTCCACATGGCAAATGAAGAAGTCAAGCGCGGCGGCACCGGCAGGATCGTGCAGATCATCGGTGCGGTCGTGGATGTGCGCTTTGAAAAGCATGAGCTGCCGCGGCTGCTGAACGCGATCGAGTGCGACAACAACGGGCAGAAGCTCGTGCTGGAGGTCGCACAGCATATCGGCGACGACATCGTCCGCTGCATCGCGATGAGCAGCACGGACGGCCTCGTCCGCGGGCTTCCCGCCGTCGATACCGGCAGCCCGATCCGTGTTCCCGTCGGCAGAGAAACGCTCGGCAGAGTCTTCAATCTGCTCGGCGACCCGGTTGACGAGCAGCCCGCCCCGCAGACTGCGGAGCGCTGGCCGATCCACCGCGAAGCCCCGTCCTACGAGGAGCAGGCGGCTTCCTCCGAGGTGCTGGAAACCGGCATCAAGGTCATTGACCTGATCGCGCCGTACCTGAAAGGCGGCAAGATCGGTCTGTTCGGCGGCGCAGGCGTCGGCAAGACCGTTCTGATCCAGGAGCTCATCAACAATGTCGCGAACCAGCACGGCGGCATCTCCGTCTTCACGGGTGTCGGCGAGCGTACCAGAGAGGGCAACGACCTCTACCACGAAATGAAGGAAAGCGGCGTTCTGGAAAAGACCTGTCTGGTCTACGGCCAGATGAACGAGCCGCCCGGGGCGAGAATGCGCGTCGCGCTTTCCGGCCTGACCATGGCGGAGTATTTCCGCGATACCGAGGGGCAGGACGTTCTGCTCTTTATCGACAATATTTTCCGTTTCACGCAGGCAGGCTCGGAGGTTTCCGCGCTGCTCGGCAGAATGCCTTCCGCCGTCGGTTATCAGCCGACGCTCGCAACGGAAATGGGCGCGCTGCAGGAGCGCATCACCTCG
>JAGDBX010000028.1 GCA_018110935.1 Oscillospiraceae bacterium | reverse complement strand
CCCGCTCAAGGGACAGTGTCCCTTGAGAATCCCGCTATGAGGACACAAAAGCCCCCGCCTGACGGCGGGGGCTCGTTTTTCTGTCAGACTGACAGGATCACACAAGCGGTGCACTGCCGGCAATGCCTTGCAGGAGCGCCGCAAGATCTGATGCGGTCAGAGCGGCGGGATCGCCGTCCAGTTCCGCGTTGACACGGCCCTGTGCGGTCACTGTGACGGGATCCTCCGCCAGATAACGCGCAAGCAGAACGGCATCCGCGATCTGCACTTTGCCGTTGCAGTCCACATCACCGGGCAGACGCGTGATCTGCGTCACTGTCGTGGAGTCTGTTGTGGTTGTGGTCGTAGTAGTTTCAGTCGTCGTGGTCGTTGTCGTGGTTGTGGTTTCCTCCGTTGCGGGCAGTACCGCTGCCGTATAATTGACCACATTGCCGCTCATGCCGTTTGTGCCGAGCAGCACGGTCTCACCCGCGGAAAATGTCTTTTTGTAAGCCGTGAAGCTGACATCGTTGCTGGATGCGGCAGACAGTGCGGTGCGTTCCCAGCCGGAAAGCCACGCGGGCAGGCCGTTCTGCTCCAGACGGGTATCGGCAAAGACATAAACCGCAATATCCTGTCCCGCCTTGAATTCCGCAAGATCGGAATCCGTATTCTTGGAATTGCAAGCCGTGCGCAGATATTCGGCATCGGCAAATTCAGCGGGCATCGCCGTGTAGGTATAATCGCGGTCGCCGAAGACCTGCGTACCGGCTGTCAGGCCGTCCGCGAGCTGCCAGCCGGCGGAATTGGCGTAATCCAGCACTTTCAGATCTTTGATGTATCTGCCGTTGACAGGCTCCGGCGGGGTGTTGTTCATTTTGACATTCGGGCGTGCGGGCAGCGCATCGCCGGTGCCAAGCCAGAAGCTCGGGTGCGGCGGCTGATTGTAGGAGGACTGCTCGCAGCCGACCTGCATCCGGTACTGCATATCGTGCATGAGAGTGGTGAGACGGTAATCGGTCTTGTCCGTTGTGCAGAAAATGCGCAGGCGGGAATTGTCTGTGGTTCTGAGCACAAGCTCCTCGCGCCAGTCGCCGAACAGATCGGCTGTCAGGCACGGAACCGCCTTTGTGCTGTTGTTCGAGGCACAGCCGGAGGCGGTAAAGAGATCGCGGAACTGGTTGGGCGCGGACATCTTGCTGACCGTGACATCATTGAGCAGCTCGCGTTCCAGATCACCGTCCCAGTAGATCAGGAAGTTTGTTGCGGGCTGCCTGTTTCCGATCTGCTGCCCCTTTGCATCGTATACCGCACCTGCCGGTCTGGAGCCCCAGAACTCCGCACCGCCGTTTCCGGGGATGCAGTTGGCGGCACAGCATCTTCCGGTGTCCTTGTCACCGTCATAATGCCACATGATCTGGCCGTTTCTGCCGTCGATCAGTGAGATGCCGTGATTTCCGGACTCATGGCAGAGGAAGACCTCAATGCCTTCATGACCGGGATCAAGATCGCCGACATGCATCGCGTCGCCGTGCCCCTGCTTTGTGGACCAGAGCAGTCTGCCGTCGTCGTCGATGCAGGCGGCGCCCATGCAGATCTCCTGCTTTCCGTCGTTGTCAAAATCCGCGACCATGACATTGTGATTGCCGTTGCCGTAGGCGGGATCGCTAGTATTGAAGCCGGTGTCGAACACCCAGCGCTTTGAAAGCTTTCCGTCCCTTACATCGACCGCGGAGAGCGACATTCTGGAGTAGTAACCTCTGTTGTAGACCACAGAGGGATGCACGCCGTCCAGATACGCGATCGCGCAGTTGTAGCGCTCGCAGCGGTTGCCGTAGTTGTCGCCCCATGTATTCTTTGCCGTATTGCTCGTTGCGTCGCCGCGGAGCACCGGAAATTCGATCGTATCGAGCGCCGCGCCTGTCAGGCCGTCAAAGAGTGTCAGGTATTCCGGGCCCTGCAGAACGGTTCCGGCGCTGTCCACATAGTTGGCGTTCGCGTTTCCGATGACTCTGCCCGTTCCGTCTACGGTGCCGTCACAGGTCTTGGTGACAAACTCCGCCTTGCCGTCGCAGTCAAAGTCCGCAAATGCGAGCTGCGTGTAATGCTGACCTGCACGGATGTTTTTTCCAAGGTCGATCCGCCAGAGTTTTTTGCCCGTCAGGGTATAGCAGTCGATCAGAACATTGGCCGTGAAGCCCTGGATCTCGCCGGGCTTGTTTACCTGTGAATTATCCTTGGAATTGGACGGATCCCACTTGACGAGCAGCTCATACTGTCCGTCGCCGTCCACATCACCCGGGAGTGTGTCATTCGGCGAATAGGAGTATGCTTCGCCGTTGATCACGCCGCCTGCGGGCACATCGAGCGGGATGTCAATATAATTTGTGCCGGATGTGAATTTACAGCCCTCTGATGAGATCACAGCGCCGTTCTGAACGGTATCCACGCGATAGCGCGAGGAGGCGCTGCCGGAAGCGTCCAGATAACAGGTCGGATCACCCGATCCGCTCGTGTAGATGAGCTGATCGTCACGGAAAAGCTGGAATTCCGCGCCGTCCGCGTCATTGGCGTTGAAGCGCCAGCTGACAAGCATGCCTCTGCCGGTGCTGACCGCGGTGATGCCTCTGTCCAGATACTCCATAACGGCAGTGCCGTTTCCGCCGACGCCGTAGGCCGCGCCCGCGGAGACAGCGGGCTGCGCGGCTGCCGTCAGGCAGAGCACGGAAGCCGCCGTGATCGCCGAAAGTCTGTTTTTCCTCATTTTCATGGTATTCCCCCTTTTTTTGTATGCACGGCAGAAGGCCGCGAGAGAACGCACTTTCCCATTCTCTGATTCTATTATACATATTTCTCCGGAAAAAGCAATAAGCGATTGCAACTTTTTATGACGGATTCTCACAAATAGAGACAGGGATCACGGGGCGGTGATCTGTAAAGGGAAGCCGCCCGCAGGCGGCGATACAACTCCGGCAGAGACACGGTCCTCAGTCAGCAACCGCAAAGCGAAATCCCCGGAAACAGCCGTGCTTCCGGGGTTTCGGGTTATGATTCCGCGATCTCTCTGCGGAGCAGCAGCGTGAAGACGGCACAGACCGCGGTTCCGGCCGCGCCGAGGACCGCGAACAGCAGCGCCGCGCCCGCGCCCTTTCCGCTCCCGAACAGCGTCAGGAGCAGGCCTTCGCCGCCTCTGCCCGCCATAAACGGCTCAAACACTTTGTCGATCAGAAAGCCGCCTGACAGATAGCCCACAGGAATTGTGAAAAACTGCAGGGTGTTCCGGCAGGCGTACACTCTTCCCTGCATCTGAGCAGGAATCGTGCTCCTTAAGATGACATCCAGCTGTGCGCCCATATACGGGATGAACAGCCATCCGCAGACGGATCCTGCACACCAGATCACGGGCGACCGGCTGAACGCCAGCATGAAATTCTCCGTGCTCATCGAGAAAAACAGCGACAGACAGATCGCCCGGACGCGGTTTTTCGGTGCAGGCGTCAGCGAAGCGAGCAGACTGCCTGCCAGAGCGGCTGCCCCCGCGAAGAAATTGACCGTACCGAGGACCGTTTTGCCGCCCGCCGCTCTTGAAAGGATCATGGCAGGCAGCGCGGCCTGATAGGCGGAAGCAATGAGGTTGATGCCGGCCAGAAAGAAGATGAGCTTCATCACCTTCGGGCAGCCCATCAGCCATCTGAGGCCGGCCTTTGCCGAGGTCAGGACCGGTTCTCTGCGGTCATCCGCGGCTTCCGGCTCCGGAATCCGGATCAGAAGCAGCAGAACGGCAAATGCCGCCGCAAAGCTTGCCAGATCGGTGACGATCACCGCGGGCACCCCGCCGAACGAATACAGCACCGTGGCCAGAACCGGTGTCAGAAGCGTGTTCATTGACCTTGAAAGAGAGCGCAGGCCGCTTGTCTTCTGGTAATACGCCTTCGGGATCAGCTGTGTGGACGCGACCTCACCCGCAGGCTGCTGCACCGTGTTCATCAGGCCGTTCAGCGCGTTGAGCAGATACAGATGCCAGGGCACGAGCGCTCCTGTCCTGAAGAGCACGAACGCCGTGACGGTCGTTGCGGCCGCAAACAGGTCACACAGCAGCATCGTGCGCTTTTTGTTCCATTTGTCGCTGAGTGCGCCGGCGAAAATGCTCATGATCACATAGGGTGCGTACGAGCATACTGTCAGCAGTGCGGTCTGCAGCGCAGAACCGCTGTGCTGATACAGCCACAGCACCAGCGCATAGCTTGTCATGCCGCTTCCGAGCTCCGAAAGCGACTGTGTGCTCCAGAGCAGAAGATAGCTCCGGAGCTGTTTGATTGCGTGTTTCATTTGACTTTGCTCCTTTATGAAAAATGATGTTTCATCCGGTGTGCAAAGCCTGAGGGTTCAGATTCCTCCATGCAGTTCCCTCAAACCTTGCATGGAGCATCGTCACTGCAGTTCCGCATCTGTCTCACCTTATTTCTGCCGATGATTCCGCAGACGGAACGCCCGGGCCGGTTTCTCCCGTGCGGTCCGTCTGTTTCTGCGTATATTATATTACAGATCGGAAAGAAAGTCAATAGAAGCACGGCTGCACACTTGACAAAATAAGCGGTCTGGGGTACAATATACAAAGAATTGATCTCGGGGAGGCGAAGCGTATGACCGCTGCGGGAACAGGGCGGATCACATATCTCGCAATGGGGGATGTGACCGTTTATCTGCTGCACGGGACAGCGGGCGATCTGCTGATTGACACCGGCTTTCTGTTCAAATGGCGCACGCTTTCCAAGTGGATTGCAGATTACGATGTCCGATCTGTGTTTCTGACGCACGGCCATCCCGACCATGACTGGAATGCGGCAAGAATGCAGAAACGCGGTGCGAAAATCTATCTTTCGGAGCTGGACAGGGGACTGCCGCGGCATTTCCTGTCGCAGCCGGTTCAAGCGACGATGCCGCGTTACCGCGCCAGAAATCTGGTGCAGCGATTCGGCGGCGCGCTGACAAATTCCCCGCGCTATACGCCGGAATACCTGCGGGAGGGCGATGCGGATGCACTCCGCAGACTCGGCTTTGACGCGGAGATCATTCCGCTGCCCGGTCATACATACGGCTCACTCGGTCTGCTCTCGGACGGGGTGCTCTACTGCGGCGACGCGTTCACAATGATCTGGAAAAAGCCGGATATCACGCCGCACGCCGTCAGCCCGGAGCAAATGACAGAATCCCTGCGGACAATCCTGCGGCTTTCGCCCGAATGGCTTGCCTGCGGACACGGACTGCCTGTCCGCATGGAAGAGGCAAAGCCCGTAATCGAATCTTTTTTAAAGGGGAAATCTCACGCATGAACCGAAACAGTAAAATTCTTTCGCTTTCTCTGACGGCACTGCTTCTGCTGACCGCCTGCAAAAATGGCGGCGCCTCACAGCCGGAAACGACCGCGCCGCCGGTCGCGGATTCGACTGCCGCAGCAGGACAGGATGCCGCTGAACGGGTGATGCCTGTTCTGTCTGTTGAAACGGTGAATCAGTCTGACGATGTGATGAAATTCGTGACCGATCCCGTCGCGCCGCATGTTTCCGAACAGATCGCCTCGTGGACACCGAACTATGTGATGCCGCCCGCCCCGTCCTATGAGGCCTGCACCGTAACGCTCACGGACACCGACGGCAAAGAGCTCCTGACCGCCGGCGCACAGGTCAAGGTGCGCGGAAACTGGACCACGACCTATGACAAAAAACCGCTCCGCATCAAATTTGAAGAAAAGCAGAACCTGCTTGGCCTGAATGACGGGAACGCCCTGAAAAACTGGCTGCTCCTGGCGGAATACAAGGACGCCTCCCTGCTGCGCGACAAGACCGCCCTGCAGCTCTCGCGGGAGCTCTACGGCGACAGCGGGCTCTATGCCGCGGATTCCGCGCTGGTCGAGGTGCAGATCAACGGACAGTACTGGGGCGTTTATCTGCTGACGGAACAGCAGGAGGTCAGCTCAAAGCGCGTCAGCGTCACAAAGCCGGAACCGGATTACGCCGGCACGGATATCGGTTATTTCCTTGAGTTTGACGGCTATTTCTATAACGAGGACGACCTGCATCAGTTCCATGTCGATTACGCCGACAACGCATCGCTCAAGCCTTATGACGGCGAGGGCGGCGGCGGCAGAACGATCCGCTGCCTGCCGGAAAATGATTTTGAACCGAAAAACGACATCGGCATGACGATCAAGAGCGACATCTATTCGCAGGCACAGCATGATTTCATCGCGTCGTTTGTGAACAATGTCTACCGGATCCTCTACGCGGCGGCCTATGAACAGAAGGCATATCAGTTCAGCGCGGATTACAGCACGATCTCAGAGGCACCGTCGCTGACGCCGCAGCAGGCCGTTGAGCAGGTCGTCAATGTCAAATCGCTCGCGGATGCGTACATCATTGCGGAGATCACCTGTGACGCGGATATTTACTGGTCGAGCTTTTTCATGGACGCGGATTTCGGCCCCGCCGGCGACAAAAAGCTGACCTTTGAGGCGCCGTGGGATTTTGACTCCGCACTGGGCAATAAAAAGCGCTGCCCGGACGGCACGGGATTCTACGCGGCCAACATCATTCCGGATGTCAATGACGGCATCTACGAAACGGTCAATCCGTGGCTGGCGGTGCTGATGTACGAGGATTGGTTCCAGGAGATCATCCGCAGCGAATGGACAAGGCTCTATGACAGCGGTGCCTTCACGCGTGCCGCGGACATGATCACATCCGATTCGGAGGCTTACGCAGCGGCTTTTGCGCGAGATCTGGAGAAATGGGGCCTGAACACTGCGAACGAGTCGATCCGGAATGAGCTTTCCGCCCGCAGCAAGAAAGTCAGAAACGAAAAGGAAGGCGCGGAGCATCTCAGAGAGTGGCTCACCGCCCGCGCGGAATTCCTGAACGCGCACTGGCATTCCTGATGTCCGGCGTGAGGGATCACTCCGCGATGATCTGTAATGGGGCTCCGCCCCAAGCCCCGCTCAAGGGACAGTGTCCCTTGAGAATCCCATTATGAGGACAATAATGCCCCCGCCTGACGGCGGGGGATTTCTCAAAATTAAAGTTT
>JAGDBX010000027.1 GCA_018110935.1 Oscillospiraceae bacterium | reverse complement strand
TCCACTGGAACGTGCCGTCATAGGCTGTTCCCTTTGCCGTTCTGCCGAGCGTCAGCTTCGAGTCAAAGGTGAAGTACATTTCTGCACCTGCGGTACCTGCGTCATTCTTGACAGTCAGGTTGACCTTGACCTGGTCGCCGGGCTGGACATTGACGACATTCGTGCTGCCTGCAGCAAAGGTCTTGCCGTCCGGAACGAAATCATAAATGATCGCGTCCGCCGGATCCTGCTGCTGGCTGCCGCCCTCGCTGACGACCAGCTTCAGGCCGGTCAGCTCAAACGGGATATCAGCTGCTTCGCGCACACCGTCCTGCGGTCTGATGCTGTTATCCGACTTCTTCGCGGAATTCAGACCGATCAGGTAGGAGTCGCCCTTCGCCGCGCCGGACGGAACCGTCACAGTGAAGGAATAGATCACAGCACCGTTCGATGCCTTCTGGTTGTGACCGTCCTTGCAGGTCCAGACCAGAGACTTCGCATTCGTGCTGTACTGGAAAGTGCCGTCGTAGGCATTGCCCTTAGCGGTTCTGCCGACGGTCAGCTGTCCGAAATCGAGATAAAGCTCGCCGCCTGCAGTGCCGGGGTCGTTCTTGACGGTCAGATTCACAGTGAGCTGATCGCCGGCCTTGACATTGTAGGTGTTCGGATTGCCGGAGGTGTAGGATGCACCGGCCGGCTCAAAGTTATAAAGAACCGTACCGGTCGGAGTAGTTTCGCTGGAGGAACCGGAACCGCCGCCGCCCACAACGAGCTTGACGCCGTGGAACTCATACGGGATGTCCTGTGCCTCGGTCACGCTGCCCTGCGGACGCACGCTGACGCCCTTGGG
Source organism: Oscillospiraceae bacterium (assembly GCA_018110935.1). Classification (GTDB taxonomy): domain Bacteria; phylum Bacillota; class Clostridia; order Oscillospirales; family Ruminococcaceae; genus Firm-04. Next base: position 9,416 of record JAGDBX010000027.1, on the reverse strand, counting down.
GTTGTTTTCGTCCAGATCAACAGAATAGGTTGCGTTGGCCACATCCGACGGAATCGTGACAGTGAAGCTGTAAATGACTGCGCCGTCTGCAGCTTTCTGTTCATGTCCGTCCGTGCAGGTCCAAACCAGTCCGTAATCGTCAGGGCTCCACTGGAAGCTGCCCTCGTAGGCATTGCCCTTTGAAGATCTGCCGAACTTCAGAGCACTGGGAAACTTGAAGTAGAGCTGTGCGCCTGCGGTACCGGGGTCATTCTCAACGGTGAGATTGAGTTTGACCTGCTGACCGGGCTCAACATTCACGGACTCGGAATAAGTCTGTCCATCGGGAACGAAGCGATAAACTACTGTACCCTCTGCCGCATCCGCGGAAGCAGATGGCTTTGCAGAAACTGTACTTGCCGCAGCTGCCGTAGCAGGAAACGCGGAAAACACAGCGGTAGCAGCAAGGCAGAGGGAAGACAATGCAGAAATGAATCTCTTCATTTTATTCCCTTTCCGGTATAATGTGCGCAAGGGGGCACCCCCCCGCGCACATTAAGCCATTGTGTTTTGCGTGTTGACTGCGGATTACTCAGCTGTGTATGCGCCCGCAGCGGCGAGTTCGGACTGCTCGATGAGCAGAGCGAGGAACGCCTTGATCTTGACAGCATCCTGAACGTCAGGTGTGTTGTCGTGCGTAACATCAGCGTTGATCAGACCCTGAGCAGTCGGCTGTGCGTTGCCTGCCAGGTACTTGTTCAGCAGAACCACGTCAGCGATTCTGACTTCGCCGTTGCAGTCCACGTCGCCCCAGACAGCCTCGGTCTTCGGAGTGGTGGTGGTATCCGGCTCAGAAGAAGAGATGGTTGTGGTGGTAGTAGTAGTGGTGGTATCCGGCTCGGTGGTCGGAGTACCGATCTTGATGGTGACGCCGTTCACAACGAACTTGTGGTCCGGCTTCTCGGTGACCGGCTCTTCCGGACGGACGCTGTTGGACTTGCCTTCCGGCAGATTGTTCTCGTTCAGAGCGATCTTGAAGGTGTCGCCGCTCTTTGCATCAGCCGGGATCTTGACGGTGTAGGAGTAGATGACAGCGCCGTCAGCAGCGGTCTGGTTGTGACCGTCCTTGCAGGTCCAGACAAGGCCCTTGTCCTCAGCACTCCACTGGAAGGTGCCGTCGTAGGCACTGCCCTTGCCGCCTCTGCCGAAGGTCAGTCTGCTGTCAAAGTCGAAGTAGAGGGATGCGCCTGCGGTGCCGGGGTCGTTGGAGACGATGAAGTCGATTGCAACGCTCTCGCCTGCCTCAGCCACGATCTCGCTCGCGTAAGCCTCACCCTTCTTCACGAACTGATATGCGATCGCGTCAGAAGGATTGCTGATGGAAGAGCTCGAAGAAGAGGTCGAAGAAGAGCTGGAAGAAGAGCTGGAGGTAGTGCTGCCGGTGCCAACCTTGAGGGTGACGCCGTTCACAACGAACTTGTGGTCCGGCTTCTCGGTGACCGGCTCCTCCGGACGGACGCTGTTGGACTTGCCTTCAGGCAGATTGTTCTCGTTCAGAGCAATCTTGAAGGTGTCGCCGTCCTTTGCGTCAGCCGGGATCTTGACGGTGTAGGAGTAGATGGTAGAACCGTCAGCAGCGGTCTGGTTGTGACCGTCCTTGCAGGTCCAGACAAGACCCTTGTCCTCAGCACTCCACTGGAAGGTGCCGTCGTAGGCACTGCCCTTGCCGCCTCTGCCGAAGGTCAGTCTGCTGTCAAAGTCGAAGTAGAGGGATGCGCCTGCGGTGCCGGGGTCGTTGGAGACGATGAAGTCGATCGGAACGCTTTCGCCTGCCTCAACCGTGATCTCGCTTGCGTAAGCCTCACCCTTCTTCACGAACTGATATGCGATCGCGTCAGAAGGATTGTTGACGGAAGAGCTCGAAGAAGAGCCGGAAGGAGTGGTGCTCGAAGAAGAGCTGGAAGAAGAGCTCGAAGAAGAGCTGGAAGTGGTGGTATCATTGCTCGGATCACCGACCGTGATAACCAGCGGCTTGATCTCATAGCTGACCGGGCCGTTTGCACCGGAGATGCCGCCCTGTGTCAGGGTGGGCTTGTAGATCAGCTCCTGCGGCTGAATGATCTTGCCGTCTGCATCTCTCTTATAATCGGTATCGAAAATAGAGTTGGTGTTGTAGTACGGCTTGTCGTAGAAGTTGATCTCGTACTTGCCGTCCGGCAGATCTGCGGGCAGGTTGATGGTCGCGGATGCGAACGCATACTTGTATGCGTACGGTGCGCTGGCATCCCAGGTGGTAACTGCGTCGTAGATGACATTCATGTCATCGTCGGTCAGGTATTCCGGAGAACCTGCCTCGACCCATGCGCCGTATGCGTCAGCGTTCATCTTCGGAGAGTGGGTAACGCCCTTGTCGTACATCCACATCAGGTTCCATGCTTCTGCCTTGAAGGTCGCGTTGCCGTTGGAAGCCTTACCGGCAGCACCGGTGTCGCCCCAGCCGTCGCCTTCCAGCAGACCGGAATCGAAGCAGTACGGATTTGCAAACTTCGCATCAGACAGCGTGATGCCGTAGTTGCTCCACAGATACTCGTTCTTCGCTTCCTTGCCGGCATCGCTGATATGCTTCTTGCCTTCCTCGGTCTCATAGTACTTACCCGGGACATAGGACTCCTTGCCGTCCTGGATGACCAGAACCTGGTAGTCCGATTCCGGATATTTCGCAGTACCCTGGCCGAGCGTTGCTTCGCCGTTCACAGCGAGCTTCATTGAAATGTTGTTCACGCCGCTGCACTGCGGGATATAAATCGTAAACGGAATCTTGTCACCGGCCTTCGCTTCAATTGCATTGACGCGATTGCCATCTTTGTCCACCGTAGTGAAATCGATGATCGTTTTGTCAACAGCAGCATCCGTGCTGAACGCAAAGGTGCCGCCCATAGCCGTCGCTGCAATAACCAGCGACGAAATCGCGGAGATAAATCTCTTCATGACAACTTGTTCCTTTCTGGTTTGTACTGCCGGCGATCTCACCGGCGTATCCAAACACTGTGTTTGTTTTGTTTTGGGTAACCAGGGGTTTTGCTGTGCCGGAAAGCGGCATTACCGCCGGCCGGCAGAGAATGGTGCAGTTGATACGCGCAGTCCCCGCAGAGGGGCCGCATATCACGGAACTATAGAATACAAGGCTTACCCGTGCGCCGTGTATTCTCCGTGGGCGAGCTTCAGTGTGCCCCGAGTGCCTTTGCTTCCGCGTGTCCGTCAAGGACCCGGAGCATCAGCGTGAAATCGGCAATCGTGAGCACCCCGTCTGACTCACAGTCTGCGTTTGCGTATGCTGCGGCGTTCAGGTCGGCATCTTCTTCCGCAACAGTCCGGTGCAGCAGCACTGCGTCGGCGATCTCCAGAGAGCCGTCCATGTTCAGATCCCCGTACATTGTCGCACCGGTCTCGTCAAGCAGCTTCCAGATATGTCCGTCCGTCAATGATGTTCTGCACTGGTTGATTCCGCCCGTTTCGTCCAGATAACCGGCTGTGATCTCTTCGGAGCTGTCCGCAGGGATCAGATGCAGCGCGCTGTGGCTTCCCGGTGCCGCGTCCTGCGGCATCGTTCCGCTGATCTGAAGCAGCGCACGCTCTTCCTTGAGCCAGTAGTCTGAATTGAGAAGCGCGGTTGCCCAACGAACCCAGAGCTTGCCGCCGAAGTCTTCACAATGAAAGACTGTCCCGGCAAGGTCCGGACTCACCGCGGCTTCCGCCGCGTCCGCGCCCGTGTCATAGAGCAGTTCAACCTTGCTGATGCTCAGAACGGCGGGGTCATAGGCGATCGCAAACTCCAATGCGTTCAGTCCCGAATCCGGCAGCGTATCAAGTCTGACCGAAGCGGTAAAGGATCCGTCCTCATCCACGATCACCGTATCAGCGGAAATCGCTGTGAGGTCATTCTGATCCTCCGCGCCGGAGACAGCTGCCTCCCCGAACATCGGAACAAGCATCAGGCCCGCGAGAATGCCGATAACCGTTTTGCCGGCCGCCTTCTGCGCCTTCATTCCTTTCCTCCTTCTTTTCATGATGATTATATATTCGGAGAAACGCGCTGATCGTTTCCCGTCATATATACAAATAGAATGGGGTGAGAGCGTGGAGCACTGCGGCTCCTTGCGGTCACCTCGGAAGGAGTTTCCGGGATCCCGCAGTCTTTTCGCCCGTGTAGTTCCGCGCAGCACCCGTTCCCGCCCGTTCACCCAATCCGCCGGCTGTCCGCCGGTCGCACTGTATCTGCAAAAGGGCATACGAATCCAGACACTGCGGCTACTACCATTATAATAAACCTACCCTCTAAAGTCAAGACTTCGGTGCCGTTTTTGTGATTATTCATAAAACGGGGTATACCGAATTATGCAATACGCTCAAAAAGCGGCTGATACTTTAACGGTTTTTACAGACAGGACCGCAAAATCTGCGCATTCCCGCATGATCCACCGAAGCCCCGTTTCCCCGTCATTTCAGCTTGCGGAATTCCACCGGGATCGCGTTCTCGACAAGGCGGTCAATGGTCTTCATGCCGAAGTCCTTTGCCGTCTCGGGATAGACATGCGTATAGGGCAGCGCGTGGCTGTTTGCCAGCTCCGGTGTATACATGCTGTACGGATACAGGCGCAGGTTCGCGAACTTCGCTTCGTAGTGCGTGATGACCGGCATACAGGTGACATTCTCGACCGTGACCTTGCCGGTATCGCCGTGCTTCACAAGGTCGAATCCGCCCATTTCGCCGACGACATTGAAGTTGTCGGTCTGGGCCGAAATGAAGTTGCCGAGTGAATAGAATACAAAGCCCTTTGTGCCGTCCGGGCGGGTGATGAACTCCATCGTCTCGGCGGTGTGCGTGTGCGTGCCGATGATGACATCCGCGCCCCAGTTGATGATCTTCTTTGCGAGCGCCTTGACCGCCTCGGAGACATAGGTCTTGTCCTCAATGCCCCAGTACGTCGAAACAACAACGGCGTCTGCCTGCTGCCGCGCTTCCTTGACCTGGCGTTCGATCAGCGCCTCATCCTTGAGGGTGATGCCGACCTTGATCGGGGAATCCGCCGGGATCGAAAAGCCGTTCAGATGCTCCGTGTATGCGAGATAGGCGATCTTCATGCCGTTCGTCTCGCGGATGCGGATCCTGTTCTGGTCCTCGGTGTTGCGGTAAGCGCCGACCATGAGGATCGGGTGCTTTGCCATCATGCCGTCCCAGTAGTTGATCGAAGCCTCCAGTCCGTCAATGCGGCGGTCGAGCATGTGGTTGTTCGCGATCGTGAAGACATCAAAGCCGACATCGACCATCGTGTCGCCGAGCTGTGTCGGCGAGCAGAAGTTGAGCTTCGTGCCCGAGATCGGATAATCTCCGCCGCAGATCAGCGTCTCCTGATTGATGATCGCGACATCCGCGGCCTGAATGATCGGCTTGACATTTTCATAGGTTTTCGTGAAATCGTAGGTGCCGTCCTTCGCCCATTTTTTGGCGGCGTTGTAGACACCCTCCTGCACAAGGTTGTCGCCGACCGCCAGCACATTGACCTTGATATCGGGCGGCGGGGGCGGGAGTGTGGTCTCCGTTGTCGTAGTCGTTGTCTGGGCAGAAGTCCCGGTTGTCACGGCGGTACCGGCAGGCGAGCTGCCGTTTGCGGCAGTCTGAACAGTCTTGCCGCTGCTGTTTTCCGGCCCGATTTCCCGGAACATGCCGCAGCTGCCGCAGCACAGCGCCGTCAAAAGCGCAAGCAGCGTACAGCTGAGCCTCCCTGTTCGTCTCATTTGTCTGCTTCCTTTCTGTTCTGAATTACGGCCGCACTACTGCAGCATACACATTATATCATATCCCCCTGCAAATTGCAATGATATATCGTATTTTTTAGATGATTTGAAGTACATCATGCGGCATTTGTCCGTACATCACAGCCGAACCGGTACGGACCGGTATACTATATTATAATCCGCCTTTTTTTCGGATGAGGACAGCGGCCTTTTGCCGCCGATCCGGCCTCCGCACCGCGGCGCCGCGGCACAGACCGGTATTTTGCACAAAACAGCGCCGGTTCAGCCCGAAATAATTTACACGGCAAAAGTGAAAAAACCGTCAAAACATATTGACCTTTTTCGCTCGCCTTGCTATACTATAATACGGTAAGAAGTTCATCAGAATCACACGAGAGGGAGGAGCAGAACGCATGGTCTTTGAAAAACTGAAGGATATCATCCTCGATCAGCTGGATGTGGACGAGGACGAGGTCACGCCGGAGGCGGACTTCATCGACGATCTCCACGCCGATTCGCTCGACATCACACTGCTGATGAAAACCATCTCCGAGGAATTTGACATCGCGGTCTCGGATGACGCCGTGGACCGGATCAGCACCGTCGGAGATGCGGTTGAGTTCATTGAGGGTTATATCAACGATTGAAACCTGAAGCGCGGCATTCCGCCGGCGGAAGCAGGAACAAAAGATCCCCCGCAGCATGACTGCGGGGGATTGCTTCTTCTCAGAATCAGAACCGGATCTCAGTAATTCTCGGCGCGGAGCTTGAAATACGACTGCGGATGCGCACAGACCGGGCACATCTTCGGGGCGTTCTTGCCGATGACGATGTGACCGCAGTTCATGCATTCCCAGATCATGTCGCCGTCACGGGAGAAGACCAGACCGCCCTCGATGTTCGCGAGCAGCTTGCGGTAGCGCTCCTCATGCGCCTTCTCGATTTTGCCGACCATCTCAAACAGCGCGGCGATGCGGGTGAAGCCCTCCTCCTTTGCCACGCGGGCAAATTCGGCATACATATCGGTCCACTCGTAGTTCTCGCCGTCTGCCGCAGCGTTGAGGTTCGCGATCGTGTCCGGGACATCGCCGCCGTGCAGTTCCTTGAACCAGATCTTTGCGTGCTCCTTCTCGTTGTTGGCGGTTTCCTCGAAGATCTCAGCGATCTGGACATAGCCCTCCTTGCGGGCCTTTGATGCGAAATAGGTGTACTTATTGCGTGCCTGCGATTCGCCGGCAAATGCTGCCTGCAGATTCGCTTCTGTCCTTGAGCCTTTCAGTTCCATGATAATTGCCTCCTTGTGCTTCAATTTGATGCGGCTGCATCTGCTGTCATTATACTATAAACAAGGCGCGATGTCAAGAGCGATTTTGTGCAACACCATAAAAATCGCGGCGTGATACCGGCGTCAGCGGATTCGCGCTTGACAAATCGGCAAAAACAGGCTAAAATAGTACCGGAGACCCGCACCCCCACAGAAATCCGACCAGAGAGACCGGCGCCTCAGGCTGAAAGCCCGGCCGCGGAGAGTACCGGATGCGGCAACACTCCCGTGCGAAATGCCGCACGCCCCACAAAGCCCCATAAAAAGTGAACCGTCCCTTTTGCGGCGGTTAAGTCGGGTGGCACCGCGGGTTTTCAGTTGATTGAAACACTCGTCCCGAAGCAGTCTGTCGGTTCCGGCACAGACCGCTTGGGGGCGTTTTTATTTTCCGGAAGCATATTTTGAATGGAGGAATCATCAATGTACCGCACCGTAATGTGCAGCGCGCTCCGTGAGGCGCACATCGGGCAGACCGTCTCGCTGGCGGGCTGGGTCGATACGATCCGTGACCACGGCGGCGTGCTCTTTCTGGCACTCTGCGACGAAACCGGCATCACGCAGGTCGTCTTTCACGACGACGAAATGCTGAAGGGCATCGGCAGAGAGGCCGTCATTTCCGGGACGGGAAAGGTCGTCGCGCGCGATCCCGAGACGGTGGATCCGAAGCTCGAAACCGGTCAGGTCGAAGTGCTCGTTGAGAAAATGGAGCTGCTCGGCCCGTCCAAGTCCATGCTGCCGTTCATCCCGGCAGAGTCGATGGACACCCGTGAGGAGGTCCGCCTCAAATACCGCTATCTCGACCTGAGAAACCCGAAGATCCACGAAAACATCATCCTGCGCTCAAAGGTCATCACCTATCTGCGCCGCAGGATGGAGGATCTCGGCTTCCTCGACATCCAGACGCCGATCCTGACCGCTTCGTCCCCGGAGGGCGCACGCGACTTCCTTGTGCCGAGCAGAAAGCACAAGGGCAAGTTCTACGCGCTGCCGCAGGCGCCGCAGCAGTTCAAGCAGCTGCTCATGGTCTCCGGCTTCAACAAGTATTATCAGATCGCGCCCTGCTTCCGCGATGAGGATGCCCGACAGGACCGTTCTCCGGGCGAATTCTATCAGCTCGACTTTGAAATGGCATTTGCCACACAGGATGAGGTGCTGGCTGTCTGTGAAAAGGTCATTTCCGAGACCTTCAGGGAGTTCAAGCCGGACGCGGTCATCTCCGACGCGCCGTTCGAACGCATCACCTACCGCGATTCCATGCTGAAATACGGCTCCGACAAACCCGATCTGCGCAATCCGCTTGAGATCATCGACCTGACCGAATTCTTCTCGAAGGTCGAGTTCAAGGCGTTCAAGGGCAGACCGGTGCGCGGCATCGTCGCGGACTGCTCGGAGTGCTCCAAGAAATTCTTTGAGGATTCGCTGAAATTCGCGACCGGCATCGGCATGAAGGGCCTCGGCTATCTGACTGCCGTGGAAGGACAGGATGCGTTCAAGGGTCCGATCGACAAGTTCCTCAGCGATGAGCAGCGTGCCGAGATCCGCGAGATCTCCGGCATCAAGGACGGCGAGACGGTGTTCTTCATCTCCGACGCGCCGCGTGCCGTCGACGGCTTCGCGGGACAGATCCGCACATGGCTCGGCGAGCGCCTTGACCTGATCGAGAAAAACGCGTTCCGTTTCTGCTTCGTTGTGGATTTCCCGATGTACGAGATCAACGAGGAGACGAAGAAGCTCGACTTCACGCACAACCCGTTCTCCATGCCGCAGGGCGGTCTGAAAGCGCTGGAGGAAGAAGATCCGCTGACGATCCTGGCCTACCAGTACGATATCGTGTGCAACGGCGTGGAGCTTTCCTCCGGCGCCGTGCGTAACCACGACCCCGAGATCATGATCAAGGCCTTCGAGATCGCCGGTTATGATAAAGAGGTGCTGGCGGCAAAATTCGGTGCGCTCTATAATGCCTTCCAGTTCGGCGCTCCGCCTCATGCAGGCATGGCACCCGGCGTGGACCGCATGATCATGCTGCTCCGTAACGAGGAGAATATCCGCGAGGTGATCCCGTTCCCCATGAGCGGGACGGCGCAGGATCTGATGTGCGGCGCTCCTTCCGAGGTGACGGAGCTGCAGCTTCGTGAGACGCATATCAAAGTGAGGGATTAAAGATGGCAAATGTGATCAGTGACGAAACGATCGAATATGTCGGTATCCTGTCCAAACTGAAGCTTAATGATGAAGAAAAGGAGCGGGCAAAGAAGGATCTGGAAGAGATGCTCGATTATATCGACCAGCTGGGTGAACTGGATACCGAGGGTGTGGA
>JAGDBX010000026.1 GCA_018110935.1 Oscillospiraceae bacterium | reverse complement strand
GGAAAAGACATCCGTCTGAAAAAAAGACAGTCCCGCACACACACCGGTTAACAGGAGGTGCCCGATGAACGAAATCAGGCTTTATGAGATCAATGAGCACATCGAGAACAGCCCTGAGCTGTTTGTGATCGACGCGGAGGCGGCCTATGACAAGTCGCTCCGTGAACTGGCAGACGATATCTGCCGGCACGCGTCAGAAAAGCCGATCACGCTGATCTCCGGTCCGTCCGGCTCCGGCAAGACAACGACCGCCTGCCGTCTGGAACAGATCATGGATGCCGCGGGTTTTCAGTCGCACACCCTTTCGATGGACAATTACTACGCGGACGGCATCCGCAATAAGGATATCGTTGATCAGTTCGGCGAGCCGGATTACGAGTCGCCGCTGCGTCTGGATATCGACCTGCTGAACACACAGCTTGAGCAGCTGGCACGCGGCGAGGAGGTCGAGCTTCCGGTCTTTGACTTTGCGGCGCAGAAGCAGCTGAAATCCGGAAAAAAGCTTCGCCGCAGCAAGCATGAACTCATCATCATGGAGGGCATCCACGCGCTGAATCCGGAGGTGACCGGCTCTGCGCATGACACGACAAACCGCATCTATCTGAGCGTGCGCACGCGCATTCTCGACAACGATGTCCGTCTGCATCCCTCTTTGATCCGTTTTGCGCGGCGGCTCCTGCGTGACAGCCGCACACGCGGGCGTTCGGCGGAGGAATCCTGCAGGATGCTCAGCAGCATCTCCCGCGGCGAGAACCTCTATATCATGCCGTATAAGCATCTCGCGGATTACGAGCTTGACACCTTCATGAGCTATGAGCTGTCTGTCTACCGAACGCAGCTGCTGGACACGGTCCGGAAGCTTGCGGACGAGGCTCCCGCGGAGACCGGCATCCCGACGCTGCTGCGGATGCTTGAGAATCTTGAACCGATCAGCGAGGAGTGGATCCCTGAGCAGTCGCTGGTCCGTGAGTTTATCGGAGGTTCGCTGTTCTGCGGCTGAAAGCCGCCGAGAATCTGAACAGCAGAAACCGTGCCGACCGGCGCGGAGAATTTGGAAAGGAGCGGCAGCTTCCGGGGAGGCTGCAACAAGGGCATGGCAAAATCCAGAAGACGAAAGAGTGTGGGCACCGTCGCGATCCCGTTCATGGTGACATTTCTGATCGCGCTGATCGCGCTCGGCGGTACCGGCTATTACTTCTATCAGAAGCTGACAAACAAGCAGCGTGAACTGATCCCGATCGTCAGCGCGACGGCGAGTATCTCAGACGCGGATATCAACGAGATCCTGTTTGTGCTGGATCCGAATGACAAGGAAACACAGCAGCCTGCTGTCATGCTGCTGCGGTTTGATCCCGTCCGAAAGCAGGAATTCTGTCTCGGCATCCCGCTGACACTGCAGCTTGACCATGAGGGCAAGCAGGAGAGTGTCGGCACCTGCTTCACGAATCACGGCATCAATACGCTGAAAAATGACCTCTCAAAGCTGCTTGATCAGAAGATCGACCGCTATATGCAGTTTGACAGCACCGGCTTTCAGAAGATGATGGCCATGCTGAACAATGTCAGCTTCCCTGTCACGATCCGCGACAAGGGCATCCGTCCGTCAGAAGTTTCTGTTGAGCTTGAGGGCTCGCAGTTTGAGACTCTGCTGACGAGCAAAAAGTACAGTACGGAGCGTGAGCGCAATTCTGTCATCGGTATGTCCTGCGCGCAGCTGATCCGTCAGATCGAGGGCGAGCGTATCGCCGCAAACCTCGACAACTATTTCAGCACGCTGATCAACAGCGTCAAAACGGACATCAATGTCATGGACTTTTCTCAGCACCGTCACGCGATCAGCTATGTGTTTGAGCACGGAAACGGCGTGTCGCGCGGTGTGACGCTGGATTTTTCCAACAGCGACGACAACGCGCTGATTCTGGAGCCCGCGTTTGTGGAGTCCCTGAAATACACCTTCTCGCAGAAGAGCGACGACGAATCATAAGAGCAAGGCTGTCCCTTTTACATCGAAAGGGACAGCTTTTTTGTGCCCTTTCGGTATCTGCGGAGGAAAAAGCAAAAAAAGACTTGAAATTTACAAATTGTTGTGATATAATATTTCTCAAGGAATATACATCCTGTAATTTTTACCCGGTTCGCCTGCACACGGTACGGTCAGATTGTACCGGCAGTGTGCTCTGTAAAAATTGAAAAGGAGGAAAATGACTCATGAAAAGCAAATTTGCCATGCGGGCGGCAGCCGGTCTGCTGACGCTTGCGCTGGCGGCGGGCGCTGTTCCGTCTCTCCCCAAGGCTGTCAGCCTTCCGGTATTATCAGCAGTCACGGCGCAGGCTGCGGGATTCTACATGGAAATCAATTCGGGCACGGGCACGTTGACACTCGAAGGAGAGCTGCCGGAACCGATGCAGTTCCGGAACAGCCTTCAGATGGTTGACTGGAGTGAGGTCTCAGCGCTGGAAGTGGGGCCGGGAACCGTCTTCCCGGAAAACTGCGCGGGAATGTTCAGCGGCATGAACGAGCTGGTTTCCGTGGATCTGACCGGCGCGGATTTTTCCGGTACAAAAGACATCACTGCTCTGTTTTCCGGATGCAGCAGGCTTCGCGATGTAAAGCTCACCGGACTTGATTTTTCATCTGTGACGAAAGTGAGCTCCTGCTTTGCAGTCTGTACGGAGCTGGAGTCCGTGGATCTGACCGGAAGCAGCTTTTCCGCCTGTGAGTCGTTCGCCAGCATGTTCGCAAACTGTTACCGGCTGAAATCTGTCAAGGGACTGTCTGCCGACAGCCCTGCTTTGAATTCGCTGTCCGGTATGTTCTACAACTGCGTCGCGCTCTCCTCGATCGACCTCAGTGCGTTCCATACCGACACTGCCGTATCATTTGACAAAATGTTCCAGAACTGCTGCGGACTGACAGAGCTGGATCTCAGCGGCTTCCGCACCGCAAACGCTGAGTCCCTTGCGGGTATGTTCTATTACTGTGTCAGTCTCCGTTCTCTGGATCTTCAAAGCTTTGAAACTTCCGATGTCACAGATATGTCCGCGATGTTTGAAGGCTGCCGGTCGCTGAAGACGCTCGGTATCAGCTCTTTCGATACGCGGAAGGTTTCGGATCTGAACCGTATGTTTTATGGCTGTGCAAGGCTTTCCGGCCTGGATCTGTCGGGCTTTGTGTTTGACACAAATGTGTCTGCGGCTTATTTGTTCCAGGGATGTGAAGACCTGACGGAGCTCAACATCAGCGGATTTGACAGCGGGAAACTCACCTCTGCCGCGTTTATGTTCAAGGGGCTGACGCATCTTGAAAAGCTCACGCTCGGCGAGAAGTTCACCGGTGTCAGTTCAGAAATGAGCCTTCCGAACCCGGATTTCGGCTGGGTGAACGAAGCGGATCCCGAGACGGTTGTGTCCGGTGAATCCGACACAGCGATATTCGACAATAACGGTCTGAATACCTATGTCAGCGGAGGCGGTTACGGCCGCATCACCGGCACAAAGCTCCTGATGCCGGAGGACGGCAGCGTCGGCCTGCGCTTTTACGCGGAGCTGTCCGACAAAATGGATCCGGAGGACCGTGAGCTCGGTGATCTCTGGTTCTTCATTTACGGCACGGATGAAAGTGCTTCGAATCATTACCGCGCACAGAAGGACGCAGACGGGAAATACTATGTGTCCGTGAAGGTTCCCGCAAAGAACATGGCAGACCGGATCGAAGCGGAGCTGAGGTTCTGGAGCAGAAGAGTCATCGGTCTGGAGGAAGGCGAGGAACCTGCAACCGGCGATGTCTGGAGCAAGCAGCTGGATGAGGTCTGTTATTCCGTGCGTGACTATGCCGATGTGATTCTCTCCGCTCCTGACCGTTATGCCGCTGAGCAGGATGCCATCAAGGCGATGCTCAGCTACGGCGGTGCGGCACAGCGCCATTTCGGCAATTATGATCCGACAATGCCGTATATGAAGCCGTGCGCGGATCTCGGCATCGTTTACACTGCTCCGGCACTGGAAACCGTGAATTCCTTTGTCAGACCCGCGCCGCTTTCCGGTCTTGCTTATTATGCCGTTTCGGTCGTGCTGGATTCTGAAACGGTGCAGCGGCATTATTTCCGCCTGAAGGACGGAGAGATCGGGGATTATGTTTTCACCGTTGACGGTGAGGAAGTGACACCGACGGCATATCCCGATACCACACTGTATTACATTGATACAAAGGGGATCCCCGCGATGAAGCTCTATGATTCGCTGGAAATCAGCGCGGCGCTCCGCAGTGATCCCGCACAGAATATCACCTACAAGTACAGCGCGCTGGATTATGTCCGGCTCGGCGCGGAAAAGGGACGCCTGACAGGCACGGCAGCGGATGCCGCGAAGGCACTCGGCCATCTGGCACTTGCTGTCCGCAATTACATGAACAACGGCTGAAAGGAGCAGAATCATGCAGATCTATACAACACCTGAGCTTGAGATCATCCGGTTTGAGAGTGAGGATGTCATCACGACAAGCGATCCCGTTACGGGCGGCAATAACGAATTGCCGGTTATAAAATACTGATCCGGTTTCCGTGGAGATACAGATTGATCTTCTGGCTGTAAGCCCCCGCTGTCTGCGGGGGCTTTGCTGTCAGATTACAGGGGCAGGCGGAAACGAAGGGATCACAGGAGACAGAAGGCCGGCCCCGACTTGATTTTTTTGCCGTTTTGTGGTATACTGTTCTGTGTCCGGCCGGACGGCTGCGCGGAAAATGCCGTTTGGGGATATATGCCGGACAATTCAGTCGTTCAACCCTGTTTTTTCCCTATGAAAGGATCACGATATGAAAAGGTATTTGAAATTTCTTGCTGCTGCGGCAGCGGCAGTCTGCATGACCTGCGCGGCGGCAGTCAGCGCTTCAGCGGAAGGCTCCGTGCAGGATGTCTATGACGCGATGCGCCGCATCGGGCTGCCGGAAACCATGGTGCGGCAGGCACAGAACAATTACGAAAGCCACCCCGAAATGCACGATGAAAACGGCATGACGATCAACGGACAGTACGGCACTTATCTTGACTGGGCAGAAAATGTCATCATCATGGAGGATACGATCTGGCGCAAGCTTGCCGAGCAGTATCAGGTGCCGGTCGAAAAGATCAAGGAGTTTCTTGCGGAGCAGGAGGCACAGACAACAGCCCCCGTCACGACCGCGAAAAACGGTGAATCCGGCAGCACGACCACCACGACGACAGCCCGTAAATCCGACCGGAAATTCATCAACATGACCGCTGAGGAAAAAAAGGCGTATATCCTGGCGATGAGCGAGGATGAACGCATCGCGTTTCTGGCGAATCTGACGCCTGCCGAGCGGAAAAGCATCCTGAAGCAGCTCTCCGCGGATGACAAGGCCGATCTGGTAAAGGGCTTTGCCGAAGTCGGGCAGAGCATGGGCATGAACATCTCTCTTGACAAGGTCGATAACAATGACATCAGCTATTCTGTGCGCGATGAGAACGGCAATCTGATCGATTCTTCCAGCATCGGCACGCGTGTTGACGATACCGGCTGGAATCTGACAGTTCCGGTGTTCGGCGCGGGCGGGCTGATTCTGCTCTCTGTCGGCGGTCTGGTCTGGATGACTGTCACGGCAGGCAAGCGAAAGGCGGAAGCCGATGCCTGAAGCAAAAACTGTCCGGCACGCGGATGAACCGATGCTTCCCTATCTGCTGACACCGCTTCTGCTGCTGGGACTCTGTGCCGGCCTGATCGTTCTGGTATGGTGCTTTGCCCCGACGCATCAGATTCAGAAGTATCTGAACATCGCGTTTATGGATAACCTGAAAACGACTTCGACGACGGCCGGCCTGCACATCATCGAGCAGGATATCCCGCAGGATGACAGCAAGACGGGCTTTGAAACCGGCAAGATCGTCTATCCGAAATTCGGTGAGCAGGCGGCTGTGCTGACCTGTGACGCGATCGGGCTCAATGTCAGTGTCTTTTTCGGCTCCAACAGTGAGCTGCTTGCCAAGGGCGCCTGTATGTCCACGCAGTCCGCTGTGCCCGGCACAGGCGGAAATACCGTGATCGACGCGCATGTCAAGACCTTTTTCTCCGGCCTCAGCGATATGAAGCCCGGTGATCAGGTCATGCTTTATACCGCCTACGGCAGATTCGGCTATGAGGCAGAGGAAGCGATCCGCTTCAAAAAGAACGACAAAAAATATCTGCAGGATACGGACGAAGACTGTCTGACGCTCTACACCTGCGAGCCGCAGGTGCTCGGCAGCGCCGAAATGCGGACAGGTATGCGTCTGAAGCTCATTTCCAGTCAGTTTTATGAGACGGAATGATTCCCGCGAAAGGAGCCGAATTTGAGAAAACCACTGACCTATCTGACCAGTGTGCTGACGACTCTGCTGACGGTTTTCTGTCTGCTGGGACTCACTGCCGGCGCACTGCTGCACCTGAAAGCCCTCCAGCCGGATACTTTTACGGGCATCATCCGGTCAAAGAATCTGGCGGCGAGCGTACACACGCATCTTGCGGATTTTTTCTCCGAGCAGGAAAATGTCACCGGAATCCCCGCGTCTGTCTATGAGCGCGCTATCGCGGAAGAACGCCTGCATCAGATCTTGCTTGGAACGGTCGATCAGGCCTTTTCCTACCTGAACAGCAGATCGGAGTCGGTCAGTCCGGAACCGGATATGCCGGAGCTGGAAGAGGATCTGCGCACATTTTTCGCGCAGTACGCCGAAGAAAACGGCTACGAAAAGGACAGCGCCTATGACGAGGTCGTTGAAAAGGCGGTTGCCGCCGCAAAAACCAACATCTGTTCCGCCTGCGATGTCTACCGCTTCTCCATGCTCGGCGATGCCGGCATGATGAAAAAGGCACGGCGCGTGCTGCCGCAGACCAAATATCTGGTGATCGGCTGCGGAACGGGTATTCTTGTGCTGCTGATGATCCTGCTGGTGCTGCACCGTCAGGAAAAGCCGGCGGTGCTTTACTGGATCGGGTGTGCCGCGCTTGTCAGCAGCCTTTTGATGCTGATTCCGGCGGCATGGCTGCAGATCACGCACTGGTTTGACCGCTTTGCCGTGAAGTCCGATCAGGTCTTCACCGCCGTGACCGGTTATCTCTACACGATGACGGGCACAGTCATCACGGTTTCGGTCATCGGCATCATGCTTTCGCTCTGCCTGTTCCTGTTCAGCGGGATTCTGCGCCGGAACGACTGAATTCCGAACGGTTATCACGCGGATCGGGCAGCGTGCCTTTTGAATACGTCGGAGACACTTTATCCGCAGGCTGAGGCGGACGCGATCAGACGCGTCCGCCCTTTTCATATCTGTATGAGAGCCGTTTCCGGAACCGCTGAAAAATAACGCCGTCAGAATCCGTGAAAGCATTGAAAAATCAGCCTGTTTATGCTATAATGAATACATCGGGATCATCTGCTTATGACGCGGAAAGGAGCGTGCGGAATGAACTGGTTTACCAGACTGAAGATATACCGTGAGAACGGTGCAATATCCAGACAGGGCTTTTATACGGCAGGCGGCAGCACGGTCCGCCTTGCAAAGACCGGCAGTGCCCTTGCCGCTGAAACGGTCTGCTTTGCGCCGGATGCCGTAGTGCCCGCTCCGGTCAGCCGTGAAACGGTTTTCCGTCTTTCTGAGAGCACAATGAGAACGGATACCGTCAGCGCGGTGCTTGCGCTGCGTGAAGAAGGCGTGACCGGCGAGATCATCGCGCTCAATTTCGCGAACGCAATGGCGGCCGGCGGCGGTTACCGTCTCGGCGGAGACGCGCAGGAGGAAAGCCTCTGCCGCTGTTCTCTGCTTTATGACGCGATCAAAGGAAATAAGCAGTTCTACCGTCCGCACAGGCTCCGCCCGACGCCCTTTTACAGCGACAGGATCATGATTTCTCCGTCTGTTCCGGTCATCCGGCAGATGGACGGCACGCTGCTTTCCGAGCCGGCGGAATGTTCCTTCCTGACCTGTGCCGCCGTGAACCGGAATTTTGCAAAGCTGCTGCTGCGCTCTGACAAAAAGATCGAAGCGGCCATGCGGCAGCGTATTGATAAGATCATTGCAGTCATCGCGGAACGCCGTCCCGCTGCGGTGGTGCTGGGCGCGTTCGGCTGCGGAATGTTCGGCAACAAAAGGCAGGCGGTTCTGCCGATGTTCGAGGAGGCGGTCAACCGCCTGATGCCGGATGCGGTCCGTGTCGTGTTTGCCGATCCGCACCGCGGCTGAGAAGGGCTGTTCCGCGATGATCCGATGAGAGGGGAGACAGAGATGGAAGAGAAAACTGTCAAGATCCGGGACTATGTGTTCCGGCTGAACGAAGAACGCGCGGTTCTGACCGAGTGGAACAAGGCGCGCGCGACGGTAGAACTGCCGAATCTGGTCGAGGGCGTTCCTGTGCGGGACATTGAACCGGATGCCTTTGCCGGCTGTGAGAATCTGCGCGATATTTCTCTGCCGATGGAGATGGAGCGGATTCCGTTTTCCGAACTGCGGCAGCTCCGTTCGCTGGAGGCGATCCGCGTTTCTCCGCAGCACGCGTCGTACAGCTCGCAGGACGGCATTTTATACGACAAGGAAAAGACAGAACTGATCAACTGCCCTGCGGCACGTTTCCGGCCTGTCCATGTGCCGGATACGGTCAAAAAGATTCAGAAGCACGCGTTTTCCGGCTGTGAGCGGGTGCGGGAGATCAATCTGCCCGCACATCTTGAAATAATCGAAGACTATGCGTTTGCACACTGCAAGTCGCTGCATTATATGCAGTTTCCGGACAGCCTCAGCGAGATCGGTACACATGCGCTGACCGCCTGCCGGCAGCTCCGTTCACTGCATCTTTCCCGAAATATTACAGAGCCCCCGGTGCTGCAGGGGTGCAAATCGCTCCGTGCCATTACGGTTTCACCTGAAAACCCGGCGCTTTCAGCTAAAAACGGCATTCTCTTCAACAAGGACGGTACAGAGCTCCGCAGCTGCCCGCAGGGAAAGCGCGGCAGGCTCCTCATCCCTGCGGAGACGGAGAAGATCGCTGCCGGTGCGCTCACGGGCTGCGGCAGCCTGACGGAGATCCGCGTGGAAGAAGGCAATACGGCGTTTTCCGATCAGGACGGCGTGCTGTTTGACGCGGAACGGACGCGTCTGATCTGCTGTCCGGCCGGATACACAGGACCGCTGATGCTGGGTGATGAGCTCCGTGAGATCGGGCCGGACGCATTTCCCGTACAGCTGCTTCCGATCGTAATGGATGACGGCAGCGGCACGGTGAACCGGCTGTGGATCGAGGGCAGCGCACTGACCGAGATCTGCACAGCGGCCGATCATCCCGTTTTCTCCAGTGAAAACGGTGTGCTGTATAACAAGGAACAGACCGTTCTGCTGCGCTGCCCGGGCGGCTATCACGGCAGACTGACGCTGCCGGACGGTCTCAGAAAGATCGGCAGAAGCGCGTGTGAAGGCTGCTTTCAGCTTGAACAGATCGTCATTCCCGCGCAGACCGCTGAAATCGGCGAAGACGCGTTTGTCGGCTGCGTACATCTCACGGATGTATTCATTCGCGGCTCGGAAACTGAGATCGGTTTTCTGGCCTTTGACTGCTGTGAAAACCTGACACTTCACGCACCGGAGGGCAGCATGGCACAGACCTATGCCGCCGGTGAACAGATACCGTTTCAGCCGATCACCGGTCTCTGATGACCGGCTGCGGAAGGGAGGGATACGATGCTGCACATGATTCTCGGCGGCGCAGGTACCGGCAAATCGACACTGCTGACACAGAAGATCGGTGAGGCGATCCGGAGCGGAAAGACGGTCCGCACGATGATTCCGGAGCCCTTTGCCGTCACATATGACAACCGTCTCTATGACGCGCTCGGACCGGAATCCTTCAATCTTCTCCACAGCGTGAGCTTCCGCAATCTGATCGCGGAAATTCTGAGCGAGATCGCCGCGCAGCCGCGTGACGCCGCGGACGATGTGACCAAAACGGTCGTACTGCATGAGGTGCTCCGGAAGCTGTCGGAGAATCATGCCCTGCTCTTTTACGGCAGACAGGCGGAAAAGCCGTCGTTTCTGCCGCAGGCGGCATCCCAGCTGACCGAGCTGATCCAGTCCGGCAGCACGCCCGGCGCGCTGTATGATGCGGCAGGAGCGGCCGGCGGTAATATCCTTTCGCAGAAGCTGCTGGACATCGGAAGGATCTACGCGGATTATCTGGACGCACTGGAGGCACGCGGCCTTCGCGACACGCTCTGCGACCTGAACACGGCCGCGGCGGCTGCGGACGGAACGGGATATCTGCGCGGCAGCGTCTTTTTCTTTGATGAATTTGAATCGTTTACCGGCGACCAGATGAATATGATCGAGGTCATTCTGCGCGACGCGGAAGATGTCTGGATCGCCCTTCGCACAGACAACATCGACGCACCGGAATTCTCCCGGTTTGACGCGGTCAACCTGACCGCGAGACGGCTGCGCGACCGTGCAAAGGCACTCGGTGTCCAGACGGAGATCACGCTTCTGGAAACCCAGCACCGCTTTGCCGATCCCTCTCTCGCGTTTCTGAGCCGGCATCTGTTCAACGCGGAGAAAACAGAGTACCGCGGAGAGACCGGCGTGACCGTCACAGAGGCACACGATATGACGCTGGAGGCGGATTACTGTGCCGCACGCATCCGCAGATTGCTCTATGAGGGCACGGCGGCACATGAGATCATGGTCGTGATGCACGATCTTCAGGCATACGGTGCGCTGCTGGAATCGGCGTTCCGGAAATATGAGATCCCGTATTTCATGGATCTGCGCGAAAGCGTTCTGCACACGGCAGTCATGAAGCTGCCGCTCTGTCTGCTGGAGCTTTGTGACCGCATCACGACGGACGGGATTCTGCGCCTGCTGAAGACACAGCTCAGCCCGCTGAGCCAGCAGCACGCCGCAAAGCTTGAAAATTACGCCTATGAATGGGATATTGAGGGGAAGCAGTGGGAGAAGCCCTTTGCGCAGGAGACGGACCCGGAGGGTGAGGCCGAGTCCTACCGCCTGATGCTGACAGAGCCGCTTATGCGTATGCGCTCTGCCTGCCGCGAGCGGGACGGAAAGCCCCGCACCGGCGCACAGTACTGTGAGGCGCTTTACCGCTGCATGGAGCAGATGGAAATACCGATGCGTGTCGGCGGGATTGCCTCGGGCATGAAGGACAGGGGCGATTTGTCAGGCGGCCGCGAGATGCGCCGTCTCTGGAACCGACTGACCGAGCTGCTGGATACGCTTTATGCGGCGCTGGAAAGCACCCCGATGAAGCTCACGCAGTTTACGGAGCTGCTGACCGAGGTGCTGCGCGGCAATCAGATCGCCGTTCCGCCGCAGACGCTGGACGCCGTGACGGTGCAGAGCGCGGCGGAGGCGCGATACAGTGCGCCGAAGATCGTTTTTGTCCTCGGTGTCAACGAAGGGGAGTTCCCCGCAGAGATCCGCGACGGCGGCTTTTTCACTGAGCAGGAGCGTCAGCAGCTCCGGGCACAGGGTCTTTCGCTTTCGCGCTCCGTGCAGGAGCTCTGCGCAGACGAACGCCTGATCGTCTACAAAACGCTTTCCGCACCGTCTGAGCGTCTCTGGCTCTGCTATTCTCTCAGCACGGAAACAGGAGATCAGAAACAGCCCTCCGCTTTGCTGGAGGAGGTGCGCACGCTTCTTCCGGAACTGAAATATGAATCCGCAGCTGAAATGGGTGCCGCGTTTTATATCACAACACCCGCCGCCGCCTATGCCGCATTTCTGCGGGATTACACTGTGTCTCCCGCGGAGCTTGCGGCTGCAAAAGCCCTTCTTTCGGAGATGCCGTCAGAAACAGAGCGGCTTGCGCGGCTTTCCCGCCGGCATGATCCCGCAGCGCTCCGTGTGACGAAACCGGAGCTGATGCGCCGTCTGACCGGAGATACGCTGCAGGTTTCCGCAACGCAGATCGACAATCTGATGCAGTGTCCGTTCCGCGGCTTCTGCCGGGACGGCCTGCGGCTCAGACAGCGCGAAAAGCAGAATCTGAACCCGCTTTCTGTCGGCAATCTTGTGCATTACTGCATGGAGCAGCTCTTTCAGCAGTATCCGCAGCGGGACGCGTTTCTCGCTTTGACGGAGCGGGAACTCCGTACGCATGCGGAGCGCTGTGCCGAAGCCTTTCTTCAGCAGAATCTCGGCGGAAACGGCGACCGGCCGCACCGCTTTCTGCAGAACTACCGCCGCGTGACATCCCGCATGACCGCACTGCTGCTGCACACGCAGGAGGAGATGCGGCAGTCTCAGTTTCAGCCGGACGCATGTGAGCTGGTCATCGGCAAAGTCGGCGGGGAAGAGGGGACAAAGCCATATCTTCTCCGCCTGCCGGACGGCATGGAGCTGCGCCTGAACGGTAAGATCGACCGTGTGGACCTCTGCGAGCATGACGGGCAGAAATATCTGCGCGTGGTCGATTACAAGACCGGCGTCAAGGATTTTCTGCTTGCCAATCTGTATTACGGCCTGAATCTCCAGATGCTGCTGTATCTGTTTGCGCTGCTGGATGATCCGGATCGTTATCCTGACGCGGAGGCGGCGGGCGTTCTGTATATGCCGGCGGGTGCTCCGAAGCCGAACAAGGAGCGTACACGCGATGACCCGGAATCGCCTGAGGACTATCTGCGCCGGTATTTCCGGATGCGGGGCACTGTTCTGAACGACCGCAGTGTTCTGACCATGATGGAGCAGAAGATCGCGGGCGTGTATATACCTGCCGCGCTGGATGTCTCTGACGCCGGAACCGGCGAGCTGAAGCTGACAAAGGATTCACAGGTGTTCACACCCGAGCAGCTGATGCGTCTTCGCGGATATGTTGAACAGCTTCTCTGTGAATGTGCGGAGCAGTACGCGGCGGGCGAAGTCGCCCCGCAGCCGATGAAGCGCAGCAGCTCCGGCAAGGATTATTACGCGGATGCCTGCTTTTACTGTGAATACAGCGGACTCTGCGGTATGGATCCGGAACATCCGGAGAACGCAAGAACCCCGATGAAAAAAGAGGATGCAGCGGCAGCGATGCTTCGCATCATGAACGGCACTGACGGAGAGGAGGTGGATCCGGATGCCGCAGTGGACAGCTGAACAGGAAGCGGCGATCTTTGCGCACGGCGCCTCTCTGGTCGTCAGTGCGGCGGCGGGCAGCGGCAAGACGGCCGTGCTCGTTGAACGCGTGATCCGTCTGCTTTCGGATGAGGAAAACCGGACACCCGCGGAAGGACTTGTGGTCGTGACCTTCACGAACGATGCCGCGGCGGAAGTCCGCAGCCGTATGACCAACGCGCTGAACAAGCGGCTGCTGGATCATCCCGACAGCCAGTGGCTCAGACGCCAGCAGGTCATGCTGCAGAGCGCCGAGATCTCAACGATCCACAGCTTCTGTTATCCGCTGATGCGCGAACATTGTGCAAAGCTGGATATTTCGGCGGATTTCCGCGTCATGGACGCGCAGGAGGAACTGCTTCTGAAGGCGCAGGCCGTCCGCACGGTGCTGGAGCAGTTCAGCCGCCGCGCGGATGAGGATGAGACTGTGCGCGAGAAACAGAAGCTGCTGTTTGACGCGTTCTGTGTCAGCGACGATACGCCTCTTGAGGATCTGCTCCTGAGTCTTTACGACTGTATTGAGAACACGCCGTTCGGCGGCGATCTGGCAAGGCGTTCCGCGGCGCAGTATGAATCCGGCGCGATGCTGGAAGCCGCGTTTGCCGAATTCGGCCGCCAGCTGGAAGATATCCGTATGCTCTATGCGAACGCGCTGGAGCAGTATCTGCCGTACGCTTCTGAGAAATCACTGGAAGCACTTCAGAATGAGATCGCATTGGCCGATCAGCTCGCGGATGCGCTGGAACACCGCGAACTGCAAAGACTGAGCGTACTGCTCGGCGTGAAGCCGGAGGGTTCCTTCCGGCCCGGAAAATCCGAGTCCGTCAGGACTGCCAGAGCGCTCCGCAAACACGCAAAGGATCTTCTTGACGCACTGAAAGAGCGCTGGCGTGTGCCGTTCGCGCTCGCGGAAAGCGATCTGTCCCGTCATGCGGCGATCCTGCACGCTGTCTCCGGTCTGCTCGATGCGTTTGCGGATGAACTTCGCGCACAGAAGCAGGCGCGGAACGCAATCAGCTTTTCTGACGCGATGTCAATGACGCTTTCGCTTGTCGCGGAGCGCTGCCCGGACGGAACGGTCCGGCGCACGCCGCTTGCCGAGGAGCTATCCGCTAAGTATGCCTGCATCATGGTCGATGAGTTTCAGGATGCGGACGATCAGCAGGATCTGATCTTCCGGATGCTGTCAAAGGGTGGCAGTGCGGCGTGTTACGGCAGCAATCTCTTTATAGTCGGCGACAGCAAGCAGTGCATTTACCGGTTCCGGAACGCGAACCCCGCCAATTTCAGCCGTGCGGTGCGTGAGAGCGTTTCTTACAGGGAACCGCAGCTGACCGATAATACCAACATCCTGCTCCGGCACAATTTCCGATGCGCGGAGGAGGTCATCTGCTTTGTCAACCATGTGTTTTCCAGTCTGATGACCGAACAGACCGGCGAGATTCTGTATGATGAAGCGCAGGCGCTCAGGCAGGGCATGGTCTTTCCGCGGATGCCGCGCCCTGTTGAGCTGATTCCGGTCGAAACCGCCGGAAACCGTCGGGCCGACACGGCGTCTGCTGCCGCAGCGCGGATCCGTCAGCATCTGAGCGGACATACGCAAGTGTTTGATCCGCAGGCAGAAGGCGGTCTCCGGGACTGCCGCCCCGGCGATTTCATGATCCTTCTGCGCACAAAAACGCACATGGACGAATATATTGACGCGCTTTCCGCGTGCGGCATTCCGGTCTGCGGCACAGAGCATTCCGGCCTGCTTTCCTCACCGGAGGTCACGCTCCTGCTCCATCTGCTGCGCGTGATCGACAATCCGCTGCTGGATCTTTCGGCGGCTGCCGCGATGCTTTCTCCGCTTTTCGGCTTCTCACTGGATGACCTGACACAGATCCGCGTTTCGGACAGACGGCATGAGCTGTTCACTGTCATGCTTTCGGTTCAGAAGGATCCACCCGCGGACTTTTCTGAAGCACTGCTGAAAAAAATCGGCAGATTTCTGACATTTCTCTCGGAGATGCGGCTGTTTTCCGCCATGGAGACTCCGGAGCGCATCATCCGGCGTGTCTGCGAAAAGACCGATTTTATCGGCATGACGCAGATGCTGCCGGACAGCGCGCAGAAGAAGATCAATCTCCGCACGCTGGCAGTACACGCAAAGACCTTTACCGAACAGACCGGCGGCGATCTTTCCGCGTTTCTGAGATTTGCGGATTCGCTGACCGAACGGAATCAGGATCTTTCCGTCAAAGGTGCGGCTTCCGCCGGCACAGATGCCGTCCGCGTGATGACCATTCACGGCTCGAAGGGACTGGAAGCGCCGTTTGTCATTCTCGGGGAAAGCGATACAAAGTTCTCGCACCGGGATGAGGGCAAAACGGTGCAGTTTCACCCGGCGCTGGGGCTGGCGTTCAAGCTGAACGATCCGGGCAATTATTCCGGCGGCGATACGCTCCCGTCCGTGACAGCTGCCGCGCGGAACCGCCGCGAATCCGTCAGCGAGGAGCTGCGCCTGCTCTATGTCGCACTGACCAGAGCGAGAGAGCGGCTGATCCTGCCGCTTTCCTACACATCCAAAACCGGCGAAAATCTTGCAAATTACGCGCAGGAGCATCTGTATTTCGGCGGCCAGACCGACCTGCTGACAGCGCAGGCAGGCTCCATGCGCGACTGGCTGCTGATGGCACTGATTCTGAATCCTGCCTGTGAGCAGCTGCGCCGCACGCTCTCCGCAGCATGTGAGACAGACAGCAGTCAGCCGTTCCTTTCCGTCGCAGTCATTCCGCCGGAGCAGGCAGATGCTGATGACAGCGGCACGGCAGGGGAGACAGAAGCCGTATCGCAGCCGGATCCCGCCCTGCTGGAAACGCTCCGCGCGCAGTGTGCGTGGCATTACGACAGCCCGCTTGCGTCGCTGCCGGCAAAATACGGTGTTTCCGAGCTTGCCAAGGCAGAGGATTTTTCTGTCCCGCTGCACCGTCCCGGCTTTGTCACCGAGCGGCACGGCCTGACAGGCTCTGAGCGCGGTACCGCGGTTCATGCCTTTCTGCAGTACGCGGATATGCGAACCGTACCGGAGCGCGTTCCGGCGGAAATTGACCGGCTTCAAAGCGAGGGCCGTCTGACGGCAAGGCAGGCGGACGCTGTCCGGAAAAGCGGGATCGAAGCGTTTTTCCGTTCCGATCTGCATGAACGGATCCTGAATGCGGACAAGGTCTGGCGCGAGCGGAAATTCACTGTCCGGCTGAATGACCTGCATCTGGAGGGGCAGCTTTCTGCGATCGGAGAGGCCTACCGCAATACCGAAGGCATGGTCTCCGGTATCATGGATCTGGTGCTGGAAGAGCGCGACGGCATTGTGCTGGTCGATTACAAAACCGATCATCTGAACAGCCCGGCGGAGCTGCTGGAGCGATACACAGAGCAGATCCGTATCTACGCGGAGGCACTGCGCCTGCTGATGCGGAAGCCTGTCAGGGCTTGTCTGCTGTATTCGGTTTACATGAACAGAACCGTTCCGGTTGAACTATGAAAGGGAGGATCAGTTATGAACGAAGCGGTACAGAAGCTGAAAGCCGCGGTCGAAGCGGCAAAGACGGTCGTATTTTTCGGCGGCGCGGGTGTATCCACAGAGAGCGGCATTCCGGATTTCCGGAGTGTGGACGGACTGTATCATCAGAAGTATGATTATCCGCCCGAGACGATTCTGAGCCACAGCTTTTTCATGCACCATACGGATGAATTTTATAGGTTTTACCGTGATAAAATGCTGTTTCTGGATGCGGAGCCAAACGCGGCACACAGAAAGCTGGCAGAATGGGAGGCAGCAGGAAAGCTGAATGCCGTCATCACGCAGAATATCGACGGACTGCACCAGAAGGCAGGCAGCAGAAAGGTTCTGGAACTGCACGGAAGCGTTCTGCGTAATTACTGTATGCAGTGCGGCGAGGCGTATGATGTTTCGGCGATCACTGCGGCAAAGGGGCTGCCGCGCTGTGAAAAATGCGGCGGCCTGATCAAACCGGATGTTGTGCTGTATGAGGAAGCACTGGACGGCGATGTCATGGAGGAGGCGGTGCGCTGCATTCAGGCAGCGGACGTCATGATCATCGGCGGCACCTCTCTTGCGGTCTATCCTGCGGCCGGGCTTGTGCGGTATTTCCGCGGCAGTACGCTGGCGCTGGTCAACCGCAGTGAGACACCGCTGGATTCCCGCGCGGATATCGTGATCCGTGAGAACATCGGTGAGGTGTTTTCTGCGCTGTGAGCAGAACAGCCCATTGACATTCAGTTTGTTTTGTGTTATAGTATAAATGGAGATGGAAAAATAAAAAAACATGAGACAGAAACCGAATCAAAACCACCCGTTGAACGGGTGGTTAGCAAATGCCCTATAAGGGCTTGTTACTGACGCTGCCCCTTAAGGGGCTGAGAAAGGTCTGCCAACTGCATTTCATTCTCAGCTACCCCTTAAGGGGTATTATTTTTTCTTGTACTTCTCTCCGGTAAACGGATCAATGCTTTCAAAAAGCGTCAACTGATCATTTGCAATGT
>JAGDBX010000025.1 GCA_018110935.1 Oscillospiraceae bacterium | reverse complement strand
GGCGCTCCGCAGGGAGGGCCGCCGCGACCTGATCGGCAGAGGGCCGCACTGTCTGGTCCCCGCCGAGGACCGCGCCGCCGAGCTGAGAAAGCCGCACCGGCATCCCGACGGCATCCCGCGTTCCGCAAAGCGTCCGCGCCCCGAGAAAAAGGGCGGCAAACGCTGATATCACAGTTCAGAATGTCAACCCCGTACACATCTTATATATGAGGTGATGAATATGCTGATGATCGTTGACCGCATTGAAGACGATATTGCTGTGATCGAAGAGACCGGCGCGCCCGGTGAGATCACGATGAAAAAGCTGCCGCTGCTCTGGCTGCCGGAGGATGTTTCTGAGGGCGATGTGATCCGCAGAACGGCAGACGGCTGGGTGATCGACAAAGAGGAGACCGCAAAGCGCCGGCTTGCCGCTGCGGCGGAGATCGGTGCACTGACAGACGATGCCGATGATATTTGACACGGTCATCGCGGGCGGCGGGGCTTCCGGCTGCTTTGCGGCAGTCCACGCGGCAGGTCGCGGCAGAAGGGTTCTGCTGCTGGACGGCAACGACCGCCTGATGCACAAGCTCTCGATCACCGGAAAAGGCCGCTGCAATGTCACGAATGACTGCGACCCCGACACGCTCATGCGGAATATCCCGCGGAATCCGCGCTTTCTGTATTCTGCGTTTTCTCAGTGCGGGCCCGCTGATGTCATGGCATTCTTTGAGGCGGCCGGCGTGCCGCTCAAGGTCGAGCGCGGCAGGAGAGTGTTTCCCGTCAGTGACCGTGCGGCGGATATCGTTGACGCGCTGAAGCGTGAGATGGATCGTGCCGGCGTGACCGTCCGGCTGAATACCCGCGTGAAAGGTCTGCTGCTCACTGACGGCGCCTGTTCGGGCGTCCTGACGGCAGACGGTGAGGAATACCGCGCGGAATCGGTGCTGCTTGCGACAGGCGGGGCTTCCTATCCGCGCACCGGCTCGACCGGAGACGGTCTGAAACTCGCTCGGCAGGCGGGGCATACGGTCACGCCGTTCTCGCCCTCGCTCATCCCGCTTGAAACGGCAGAGGATGACGCCAGGCAGATGCAGGGGCTTTCTCTGCGGAATGTCACGCTGACCGTGACGGAGGGGAAAAAGACGCTCTTTTCCGAGCTCGGCGAGATGCTCTTCACGCATTTCGGCGTATCGGGCCCGCTCGTGCTCTCCGCCAGCGCGCGGATGCGTCAGGAAAAGCTCTCTGATACGCTGCTGACGGTCAATCTGAAGCCCGGTCTTTCGCCCGAGCAGCTGGATGCGCGGCTTCTGCGCGATTTTTCCGAAGCGCCGAACCGTTCCGCGGCCAATATCCTCAAAGGCCTTCTGCCCGCTTCCATGATCCCTGTGATGCTGCGGCGGGCTGAACTTCCCGAAGACAAAAAGGCACATGACATCACCAGGGCGGAGCGTCTCCGTCTTGCTGCGGCGGTGCAGGGCTTTACGCTGCATCCGACCGCGATGCGTCCGGTCACAGAGGCGATCATCTCGCGGGGCGGCGTGTCCGTCCGGGAGGTCGATCCGCATTCTATGGCTTCAAAGCTCGTCAGCGGACTGTTCTTCTCCGGCGAGCTGCTGGACGCCGACGCCTACACAGGCGGCTATAATCTGCAGATCGCTTTCGCGACAGGCTATGCCGCGGGTATGCATCTGTAATGAAACGCGAAAGGGGATTCCATGATCAGGGCACTTCTGCTGTACACGCTGTTTCTGGCATTTGTGGTGCTGCTGCTGACGGTGATTGTCGGCGGGCTGTTTCTGGCCGGGTATCTCCAGCGGCAGAAATCGGAGACAGGCCGTGAGGCGCTGGAAAAGACCGCTGAAAACACCATGCTTGACGGTAAGGTGACTGCTGTCACGCAGACGCGGGATGAATCCGCGCATGATGTACCGGTGCTGTATCAGCTTTCTGTGCAGTACCGCACGGATAACGGCGGCAAACAGAACGCACACTTTGTTTTCCGTACCCATGCGGAGCAGAGCTTTGCCGTCGGGCAGAAGACATCGCTGCGCCGCTTTGCCGGACCGGTGCTCACGCCGGAGGAACGCGGCAGCCAGAAGGCGGGATGCACGGTCTTTATGGGCAGGCCGGTCGACCAGACCGCCACGCTGATGCTCGAGCCGGATTATCAGGCGTTTCTTACCGAATCAGAAGAAACTGTGAGCCGCTGTCAGAAGCGTTCAGCCGTGCTGTTTGCCGTCGCCGGCATCTCCGCGCTGTTCGCGTTCAGCTTTTTCCTCAATCTCTTTGTCAGCTGACTGAAAGGAGCGCAACATGGTCTGGAAGATCATTTTAGCACTGGTCATTCTGGTTCTGCCGGCTCTGCTCTGGAGCGCAGTCTGCCGCGTGATCATCGCAAACGGCACGAGCGATGTGAAATCCGCCGACGAAAATCTCGCGCTGATCGAGCCGCGCCGCGTCTTTTCGGCAACGGTCTCAAACCGCGAGATCATCAATGTCTGGACAGTCCTGATGCTGACACCGACTGACGGCAGCACCGGCTTCTATCTCAAGACCACGAACCGCGCGCTGAAAGAGGGCGACACGGTCGGGATCGTCGAGATGGAGGAGCTGACGGATCTCAAGGAGCTTCTGCGTTCCGCTCAGATCCACGCCGATGACGAGCACGGGCATTTCATCTTCGCCGAGGATCACAGCCGCCTTGCCGGCAAGCTCAGCCAGAAGCGCAGAGAGGGCGAAACGCTGATCGCGCTCGGGCAGGCCATGCAACTGCGCGGCCTTTTGCTGATCCTTCCCGTCTGCGCCGTGATCGCGGGCGTTCTCATCTTTTCCGCCATTCACTGATATGTTAGGAGTTTGCATTTCTCATGCTGGATAAAATCATCATTCGCGGTGCGCGGGAGCACAATCTCAAGAACATCGACCTTGAGATCCCGCGTGACAAACTGGTTGTCTTCACGGGGCTTTCCGGCTCCGGAAAATCCTCGCTCGCATTCGATACGATCTACGCAGACGGACAGCGGCGCTATATGGAGTCGCTGTCTTCCTATGCGCGGCAGTTCCTCGGGCAGATGGAAAAGCCCGATGTGGACAGCATCGACGGGCTTTCTCCGGCCATTTCGATCGACCAGAAGACGACCTCGAAGAACCCGCGCTCAACGGTCGGCACGGTCACGGAGATCTATGACTATCTCCGTCTGCTCTATGCCCGCATCGGCATCCCGCACTGTCCGGTCTGCGGGAGAGAGATCCTGCAGCAGACGGTTGATCAGGTCGCGGACAGTATTCTGGCGCTTCCTGCCGGTACCAAACTGCAGATCATGGCGCCGATCGTCCGCGGGCGCAAGGGTGAGTACTCCAAAGAGCTTGACGCCGCGCGGAAGTCCGGCTATGTGCGCGTGCGTGTGGACGGGAGCATCTACGACCTCTCCGAAAAGATCAAAATGGACAAGAACCGCAAGCACAGCATCGAGATCGTGGTAGACCGTCTGGTGATCAAGGAGGGCATCCGTTCCCGCCTGACCGATTCGCTTGAAACCGCGTCCTCGCTCTCCGGCGGGCTGATCCTGACGGTCACGGGAGAAGGGGAGGAGACGCTCCATTCGCTGTCCTACGCCTGCCCGGAGCACGGCATCTCCGTTGAGGAGCTGACGCCCAGAATGTTCTCGTTCAACAATCCCTACGGCGCCTGTGAGACCTGTACCGGCCTCGGCATCTTTCAGGAGTTCGATCCCGAACTGCTGATGCCGAATCCGGAGCTTTCCGTGCATGAGGGCGGCTTCAAGGTACTCGGCTGGAATTTCAGGGATCCGAAATCCGTTGCCAATATGTACGCGAACGCGCTGCATGAGACATACGGCGTGCCGCTTGATGTGCCGATCGGCGAGCTGACGCAGGCGCAGCGGGATCTGTTCCTGTACGGTACGGGCGACCGTGACCTGACGCTCCATCAGGCACCCGAATACGGCGGGGCGACCTATGTGCATCCGTTTGAGGGCCTGATCCCGAATCTGAAGCGGCGTTACGCGGCGGCGGGTACATGGGCGAAGGACGAGCTGACGCAGTACATGAGCGAGGTCCCGTGTCCCGACTGCGGCGGGCGGCGTCTGAAACCGATCTCACTGGCTGTGACGGTCGGCGGCATCAGCATTGACGCGCTCTGTGCCAGAAGCGTGGACGAGCTTGTGAACTTCTTTGCGGAGCTGCAGCTGACTGATCGCGAAAAGCTGATCGCAAGACTCATCGTCAAGGAGATCCGGTCAAGACTTGGCTTTCTGCAGAGCGTCGGCCTCGGCTACCTGACGCTTTCCCGCGCGGCGGGATCACTTTCGGGCGGCGAGAGCCAGCGCATCCGTCTCGCGACACAGATCGGCTCCTCTCTGATGGGCGTGCTCTATATTCTCGATGAACCGAGCATCGGCCTGCACCAGCGCGACAACGAAAAACTGATCGCGACACTCAAGCGCCTGCGCGACTGCGGCAATACGCTGATCGTGGTCGAGCATGACGACGACACCATGCGAGCCGCGGATTACATCGTGGACATCGGCCCCGGTGCCGGCGTACACGGCGGAGAGGTCGTCTGCGCGGGTACGGTTGACGAGATCATGGCCTGCGAAAAATCGGTCACGGGCGCGTATCTGAGCGGCAGACGCAAGGTGCCGGTGCCGGAGACCAGAAGGCAGGGGACAGGGCAGTATCTCACCGTTTACGGCGCACAGGCCAATAATCTCAAGCGGATCGATGTACGGTTTCCGCTCGGCAAATTCATCTGCGTGACCGGTGTGTCCGGCTCGGGCAAATCCTCGCTTGTCAATGAGGTGCTCTATAAGTATCTCGCGGCAACGCTGAACCGCGCCAAGGTGCGCGCGGGCGGATTTGACAGCATTCAGGGCGCGGAACAGCTGGATAAGGTCATTTGCATCGACCAGTCACCGATCGGCAGAACCCCGCGCTCGAATCCCGCGACCTATACGGGCGTGTTCGGCGACATCCGCGAGCTGTTCTCGCAGACGGCTGACGCAAAAAAGCGCGGCTACGGCCCGGGACGCTTCTCGTTCAACATCAAGGGCGGCCGCTGTGAGGCCTGTGAGGGTGACGGCATCGTGAATATCGAGATGCACTTTCTGCCGGATGTATATGTGCCATGCGATGTCTGCAAGGGCGCGCGCTACAATCACGAGACGCTCGAAGTGAAGTATAAGGGCAAGTCGATCTATGATGTGCTGGAAATGACCGTGGACGAGGGATGCGAGTTCTTCTCCGCCATCCCGAAAATCGCACGCAAGCTGAATACCCTGCGCGATGTCGGCCTCGGCTACATCAAGATCGGTCAGCCCGCGACTACGCTCTCCGGCGGCGAGGCACAGCGCGTCAAACTCTCCACCGAGCTGCAGCGCCGCGCGACGGGCAGAACGGTCTATATCCTCGACGAGCCGACGACCGGTCTGCACAACGCCGATGTCCACCGCCTGATCACGGTGCTTCAGCAGCTTGCCGATACCGGTAATACGCTGATTGTGATCGAGCACAATATGGATGTGATCAAGGTCGCAGACCATATCATCGACCTCGGCCCGGAAGGCGGCGGCGGCGGCGGTACCATCGTCGCGGAGGGCACGCCTGAGGAGGTTTCCGCCGTGCCGGCATCCTATACAGGTCAGTTCCTGCGGCAATACCTCAGATAAGCAAAAAAGAAAGCATGAGAATCGCAATAATTCTCATGCTTTCGCAATATCTGAGAAACAATAGCCTCCGAACAGCAAAAAAAGGTCCGGATGACGGAACTGTCACCCGGCGAAGGAAAGAGGTTACCATAAAGTAAAAAACCGAATCAACGGTCCCACAGACGGTCGGAACCGTCCCTGAAACCATCTGTATTATACAGGAAAACTGTGAAAAAGTCAAGATTAAACTTTATATTTCAGCAATATACACAAAACATAATTTGATAATCAAAACCTGCATGAACGATGTGCTTTGCAGACTCTGATGAAATTGCTCCGCTTTTGCATGAATAGAGCAATATTCTTCTATGCCGATTATTGCGATTCTTAAGATCTGTAATTTGTACCGCGAAGTCTGATTATTATAGCGTTTCCTATCTGGACAATCACGGTGAATACCCGATACAAAACCGCGTTTAGATTGATAACACAGTAACAAACTTCACGGAATATTCATATTAAGCAGGAGATAATAGGACAGTAAAATTCGTTTCACTTTTGATATATCCGGTGAATAGGCAAAATCAAAAAGCGATATGTGATACAAAAAAACAGTTGCAAATCAGATCGAAATCATGTATAATAGAAGAGTACGGATGAATGGATCCGATACTTTTTTGTAAGGAGAAATTGTGTTATGGAATTCAAAAATGCTTACCTGAAGTCTGTCTACGAGCAGGTCGTCAAGCGCAACCCCGGCGAGCCTGAGTTCCACCAGACTGTCGCAGAGGTGCTTTCCTCCATCGAGCCGGTCATCGATCAGAGACCTGACCTCGTGGAAGCAGGCGTCATCGACCGTCTGGTTGAGCCGGAGCGTCAGATCATCTTCCGCGTTCCGTGGGTGGACGACAACGGCAAGACACAGGTCAACCGCGGCTTCCGTATTCAGTTCAATTCTGCGATCGGTCCGTACAAGGGCGGTCTCCGCTTCCAGAGCAATGTTTACAGCGGCATCATCAAGTTCCTCGGCTTTGAGCAGATCTTCAAGAACTCCCTGACCTCTCTGCCCATGGGCGGCGGCAAGGGCGGTTCCGACTTTGATCCGGCCGGCAAGTCTGACGCGGAAGTCATGCGCTTCTGCCAGAGCTTCATGACCGAGCTGTTCCGTCACATCGGCCCGAACCTTGATGTTCCGGCAGGCGACATGGGCGTCGGCGGCAGAGAGATCGGCTATCTGTTCGGCCAGTACAAGAGACTGAAGAACGAGTTCTCCGGCGTTCTCACCGGCAAGAATCTCGAGTTCGGCGGCTCTCTGATCCGTCCGGAGGCAACCGGTTTCGGCGCTGTCTACTATGTTGAGAATATGCTCAGCTACTTCAAGGATTCCATCAAGGGCAAGACCTTCGCGATCTCCGGCTTCGGCAATGTCGCATGGGGCACCGCGAAGAAGGTCGCGGAGCTGGGCGGCAAGGTCGTCACGCTCTCCGGTCCGGACGGCTATGTCTACGATCCGGACGGCGTCATCACCGAGGAGAAGATCAACTTCATGCTCGAGATGAGAGCCACCGATCCGATGCACGTCAAGCCGTATGCTGACAAGTTCGGCTGCGAGTTCTTCCCGGGCGAGAAGCCGTGGGGCAGAAAGGTCGACATCATCATGCCGTGCGCACGCCAGAACGAGGTTCTGGAGGACGACGCGAAGAAGATCATCGCAAACGGCATCAAGTACTATGTCGAGGTCTCCAACATGCCGACCACCAATGAGGCAATCGCCATGCTGAAGGAAGCAGGCATCATCGTTGCGCCGTCCAAGGCTGTCAACGCCGGCGGTGTTGCGGTTTCCGGTCTCGAAATGTCTCAGAACTCCATGCGTTACAACTGGACCGCTGAAGAGGTTGATGCCAAGCTGAAGACCATCATGGCCAACATCTTCAAGGCAAGCATCGAGGCTGCCAACAAGTACGGCCTGGGCGACGATCTCGTTGCCGGCGCGAACATCGCGGGCTTCCTGAAGGTCGCAGAGGCAATGAAGGCACAGGGCTGTGTCTGATTGACCTGAATATTCCATAATAGAGCGCGCACGGTCTGAATGACTGTGCGCGCTTTTTTGAACTGAAAACAAAGGGCAGACGATATGTCTGCCCTGTTGTTCTGATTTGTTTTCTGCTTCAGACGGTTCATCTGATGATGACATTCTGCTTGAACCATTCCGCCCATTCCTTGTAATACTTCGCGAGCGGATGAACGCCGTCATTGGTGTAGTCTGCGCGGAGACAGCCGGAGGCGTCGTCAAATGCCGGGTTGATATCGAGGTAGTAGATCGTGCTGCCGTCGCAGAGCCCCTTGACTGCTTCGTTGAAGCTGTTGATGCTCTTGTTGTTGATCGCATCGCCCTTTGCGGAGCGTTTCGCGGTCACATGCAGATTCGCGCAGAGGTAAATGATCGCGTTGGGCTGTGCGGAACGGATCGTCTGGATCAGTTCGCCGTATTTCTTCATGGTCGTCGTGCGGTCGTTGCCGATCTCGTTGATGCCGAGCATGATATAGATCTTGCCGTACTGCTTTGAGCTGAGCAGGCCGCTGAAGCTGACGGACTTGTTGTCCACCTCGCTCTTGGCGTTTGCGACCTTGTAGGTCGCCAGACCGACCGTCGCGAAGTAATTGGCGCCGGGGAACGCTGCGTAGCTCGCGATGCCGACCATGCGGGAATCGCCGATGAACAGCGCGTCGCTGAAATAGCCTTCCGGCGCTGCTGAGAAGCCCTGCGAGGGTTTGATCACGGTGTCGGATGCGGTCGTGACCGTGGCGGATGAAGATATAGTGCTGCTCTGTGCACCGTCCGTGCTGACGCTTTGAGATAGTGTCGAGCTGCTCAGCGCGGTATCGGAGGATGTCATAGATGTCAGCGTGCTGCCGGTCAGCTCCGCGCTCCATGAAGAGGAACTGACGGTGCTGCTTTCCGCAGAGCCCGTGCCGGGGAGATCGGGCTGAATGCCGGTCACATCCGGAACAATGTCAGAAGCGAACGGATCATCCGGATTCTGGTTCTCGATGAGCGCGTTGTTCCAGATATATTTCTTGCCTGCCCATAGAAACGCGACACAGAAAATGATCGCAAGGAACGAGGTTAAGATCTGTTTTGTTTGTTTATCCATGTTTTGTTTTGCCTGCCTTTCAGAAACGGAAATACATAAACGGATCATTCATGCCGCGCCAGATACAGTATAGGGCACCTGTCATAACCGCGGCCATGAGCGGAATACAAATGAACGGGGCGTATCTGGATTTCTGCGCCCTTTTGTAGAGCTTTTCCGGTATATCGGTGCAGAACAGCAGGCCGATGATGAGGAATTTTCCGTAAATGCCGAAGTATTTGACCCAGTCATTCGCCAGAAGCGTTTCGCCGCCCCTGCCGAACAGCTTCTGGAAATAAACAGCGAGCTTTCCCATGTCGCTGATCGCGAAGAGCAGCCAGGACATCGGGATCCAGAAGAGCATATACAGATGGCCGAGCGCGCGGTAACGGTTCAGCACCTTGCCAAGGCCGGATTTTTCGAGAGAAAGCAGTAAAAACAGCAGCATTCCCCAGAAAATGAAATTCCAGTCGGCGCCGTGCCAGAAGCCGGTCAGCGTCCAGACAACGAGCATATTGAAATACATCCGTCCCTTGCTGCATCGGTTGCCGCCGAGGGGAATATAGACATATTCACGGAACCATGTGCCGAGTGTCATGTGCCAGCGGCGCCAGAATTCCGTCATGGTCGTCGAGAGATAGGGGTGATTGAAGTTCTGCGGGAAATGGAAACCGAACATCCGCCCCATGCCGATCGCCATCTGAGAATAGCCTGAGAAGTCAAAGTACAGCTGCATACTGTAAGCGACAATGCCCATCCACGCCGCCGGCGTCGATACGGATTCATAGCCGACATTCGCGAGGTCATCCCAGAGATTGCCGAGCTGATTTGCAAGCAGAACCTTTCTGCCGAGACCGATGATGAAAAGCTGCAGGCCTTCCAGAAAGTCCTCCAGTGTCGTGCGGCGCCTGTGCAGCTCCTTCTGGACATCCGAAAACCGGACGATCGGGCCGGCGATCAGCTGCGGGAACATCAGGATATAGGTGCCGAGGTCGATGAGACTGTATTCGACTTTGACCTGTCTGCGGTAGACATCGATCAGATAGGACGCGATCTGGAAGGTGAAGAAGCTGATGCCGAGCGGCAGAACCAGATTCGCGTAGGGGAGATGGACAAGCGGGACATAGTTGAAGATGCGGATGAAGAAATCGAGATACTTGAAGATGAACAGGCACCCGAAGTCCCATATCAGTCCGATCGTCAGCCAGTATTGCCTGAGCGGACCCTTTCCGTCCATTAGAATGCCGATGATCCAGTTGATCACGACGGAGCTCAGGATCAGATAAAGATACCCCGGATTCTCCATGGCACCGTAGGCATAGAACACAATGCTGAAGAACAGCAGAATCAGGTTCTTCATGCGGTTGTGTGCCAGCAGATATGCTATGATGCAGAAGGGGAGAAACCACAGCAGAAAATGTATGCTGCTGAAAACCATGTTGAAACAAACCTTTCGTTGAGATTAATCGCTTACGCTGAAATCGCGGTC
Organism: Oscillospiraceae bacterium; assembly: GCA_018110935.1. Lineage (GTDB taxonomy): Bacteria > Bacillota > Clostridia > Oscillospirales > Ruminococcaceae > Firm-04. Next base: position 13,305 of record JAGDBX010000025.1, on the reverse strand, counting down.
GAGATGAATGGTGAACTGATAATCCGGAAACTGTGCCGAGAGCGCCTCTTTGAGTGAAGCGATGACCTGCTCCGGATGCTCCTGACTGTAATCAAATACCAGGTCGAAAGAAACGGCTTTGTCCGTTTCCGAGAGATAGAACCCGTGCATCTGCAGGATCATCGGATTCGCGGAAACAGCGGTCTGAACCGCAGCGCGGATAGCCTTTGCGTCCGGTGCGTCGTTGTTTGCCGCGTAAACGCCGAGCGTCAGCAGCACGCCGCAGTCCGCATAGACCTTCGGCACGATCCGTCTTGTCAGCGCGTCCAGCTCCGCGACGGTCATTTTCTCATCCAGCTCAATATGAGCGGAGCCGAAATAGCTCTCCGGTCCGTAGCTGTGCAGAATCAGGTCATAGGCGCCCTGCACCTCAGGAAACGAGCAGATCGTATCGCGGACCTGTTTTGCGAGCGCGCTGTCCGCACGCTTGCCGATGATATGACCGGCCGTCTCAGTGACAATGCCGATGCCCGCTTTCAGGATCAGCGCGGAGATCACAATGCCGAGCCAGCCTTCGATATAGACATGAAGCCAGATGCTGATCACGGCAGAGACCAGCGTTGCGGCGGAGATCACAGCATCAAACAGGGCGTCTGTTCCGGACGCGGTCAGCGCACCGGAGGAAAGCGCCTTGCCCATTTCCAGATAATACCGGCCGAGCAGGAGCTTGGCGCCGAGCGCCGCGGCGATCAGCAGAACGGAGATCAGCCGGAAATCGGTCTGCTCCGGATGCAGGATGTATTCCACGGAGCGTTTGAGCGAGGAGAGACCTGCCGCCAGCACAAGCATGGCGATCAGAAGCGAAGAAATATACTCGATGCGGCCGTGGCCGTACGGATGCTTTTTGTCAGCTGCCTTTCCGGCAAGATGCGTGCCGATAATGGTGATCACAGAGGAAAGTGCGTCACTCAGGTTGTTGACGGCATCGAGGATCACGGCAAGCGAACCGGCCGCAAAGCCGACCGCCGCCTTGACGGCAACAAGTATCAGATTAACAGCAATGCCGCGCCAACTGACGCGGACAATTTCCTTTGATCTGTTTTGTTTGTGTTCCATATCTGCCTCCTGTTGAGGGAGTTTGCACTTTTCTTATTATACCACTATTTCAGGGCAAAAGTCAACACGGCGCACATACAAAACGCAGCCGCTTCTGCGCGGAAAATCGTGCAAAAGTGACTGCGTATCTGTATTTTTGTGCCGAACAGCGCCGGAGCCGCGTTCAGCTCCTGCCGCTGCCCTGTGAAAGCGTACCGCCCGAAAGTGTTCCGCCGTATGCCGCTGACTGATCGCTGTAAAGCGTCTGGAAATAGACCGCGTCTTCAGACAGTGTGCCGCCCGTGTAGAATTTCGCGCCGCTGACATCGCCGCCTGCGCGCAGAACGGATACCTGTTTGCCGGCTATAAAGGAGACAATCACAGTTCCGTCGCTTCCGACCAGCGAAATGCGTGTTCCCTGGCTGACGGAGCCTCCGTTTACCAGATAAGCGGGCTGCGTTTCCATGTATCGGGAGGTGCGGGAGTTCTCGATCCAGATGCCGCCTGTGCAGGTGATCTTTCCGCTGCGTTCCGCGCCGTAGTCAAAGGGCTGATTGCCGTTTGTGACGATGATGCCGCCCGTGACGGTAATATTGCCGTTGGAATCGATTCCGTCATGGTCGCCGCTGTTTTCCACATCCACTAGCGTGAATCCGCCGTTGAAATTCAGCGTGTAATCATCCGCAGAGCCGCCGGAGCTGAATCCGCCGCCCCAGGGGTTGAAACCGCCCTGATTGCCGGAACCGTCGTTTCCGCCGCCCGCGTTGAAGCCGTCGTCCGTGACATGCGCGATGACTGTGCCGCAGTTCTGCGTGATATGCTGTGCCTCCATGCCCTCACAGCCTTTTGTGATGACGATTTTGACCGCATTGAAGTCATTGCCTGCCGTGCTGCCGATCGTCATGCTGTGATCGGAATGAGCGCCGTCATCCGCGGTCTGCAGCAGCATTTCACCGCCGTAGAGGTACATATCGCCGCCGCAATGCAGGCAGTCATCCGAGCTGTCGATCGTGACCGAGCCGCCGTTGATCAGCAGGTCGCCGCCGCTGAGCCAGCTGCTTCCGTCTTCCGAATACAGACCGACGGCTTTGATGCCTTTCGCCGAGACATCGGTCTTGTTCTTGCCGGAACTGCCGCCGAAGTCGCCTCTTCCGCCCTGATTCCCGCCGGTTCCGCTCTGATAACCTGCGCCCTCATAGGTATGAATGCCGATCGTGCCGCCGTTGATCTCCACCTTCTGTTCACCGGAGATACCGTCCAGATACGAGTCAATCGAAATCGTACCGCCGTTGATGCGGACAAAGCCTTTGTCCGTATCGGTCCCGGTGGATTTGATGCCGTCGCCGCCGGCTGTTCTTACAGTCACTTTCAGTGCGTCATAACCGTCTGTGTCATCCGGATCGCCGATCCTGACAGAATCCTTCCCGCGGATACCGTCATCCGCCGCTGTCACCTCGATCTCGCCGTTCCAGATTTTGAGGTCATCCTTTGATACGATGCCGTCCTCACAGTTTCCGTTCACGATCAGCTTGCCTTTTCCTTTGATTTTCAGATCGTCACAGGAGTAGACCGCACCCGCGCTGCCGTCGGCGTTCTGATAGTTCTGTCCGTCCGAAACCGTATTGACCGTATCCTTTTTGACAGAGATCACGAATTCATCACCGGCTGACGCTGCGTAAATAGGGGAGTCACTGCTGTTTGCGAGCGTCAGTCCGCGCAGACTGACTGTGATTTTTCCGTCCGGATAAAGTGTTTTGTCCGCGTCGGCGATCAGCTGTCCTTCGCTGCATTCGCCGTCGATGCTGATTTCCCCGTCATCCGTCGGCTTTGTGATGGTGACGCGGGTGCCGCTGCTGACAGTGACATTTTCTGCCAGATCAGGCGGGACGGTTTTTTCGTCCGCGTTTTTGAGGATCACCGCGTTTTCGGTGTAAGTGATTGCAGTCACATAGTTCTCGCCTGTCTCTGAAGTGCCGCTTTGTTCACCCGAAAGCAGACTGCGTTTCAGCAGCGTCAGGTCTGCGGCGGTGAGGCTGCCGTCGCTGTTGAAGTCTGCGGCGGCCCCGTCAATGTCCTCCGTCTTCGCTGTGAGATAGTCTGCCAGCCTGACAGCGTCTGCTGCATCAAAGCTTTCGTCCCTGTTGACATCTCCGAACAGTGCGGATAAAGCCGTACCTGTGACCGACACCGCTAGGACCGCGGCTCCGGCAATCGCGGGAATGTGTTTTTTCTTCATGGTGTACCGTCCTTTCCAGACAGATGATCGTCCCTGTCGTGTTCCGGGCTTTCCGCCCGTTTTCTGTAGTTTCATTATGATGTATGATTCTGAACTGAATCTGAAACAATCACAATAATTGAGTGCCTCAATGCGGATATTAAAAGCATCGGATGCCTGAAAATGCCGCTTCTGCGAGGAATCCGATGCTGTATGAAATATAAATGAGAATTCAGTGATCACGGAATGAATGTATCACATGCCAATAATTGCGGTTTTAAGTGTGGCTGTTCTGTGCCGCGTTTGACGTCCGCAGGATCACTTCCCGCGGCGGACGGACTTTCTTGGCTTCATAGAGCTGTGCGTCCGCACGGTCCAGCAGACCGGCGGGATCGGCCTTGTCGCCGCTCAGTGCTCTGGTATAGCCTGCGCTGACGGACAGCAGATATTTATCGCTGCTTCCGGCAGTGCGTACCGCTTCCTTTACGGCGTTCCGGAACGATTCCGCCCCGCGGTCGGAATCTGCACGGAATACGATCACGAATTCGTCTCCGCTGATGCGCGCGGGAAATGCGTTTGCACTCCTGCATACAGCACGAAGCGCGTCCGCGACGCGGCAGAGGGCGTGGTCCCCCTCCAGATGTCCGAAATTGTCATTGATGCTTTTGAAATGGTCGATGTCAGCGAACATGACATACAGTGCCTGCCCGTTCGGCAGGACAGGCCTTTCCAGCGATTCCTCAAGCTGCTGGAGAAGGTCACGGCGGTTGCTAAGCTGTGTCAGCGCGTCCTTTGTGACCTTCTGCTGCTGGAAATCAAAGATCTGCGAGACCATCGCGACTGTCAGGAAGGTACAGACGATCGTCAGCTCCGGCAGGAGCATCTCCAGAATTGAACCGAACAGCGGCATCACAAGAAAGAATGCGAGCTGCACCGCCTTTTTGTGCCGTTCCACAGGCTGATGATATCCAAATCGCAGCGCCACAGCCGCGTCTGTCAGCATATACATGAACGGAATGACATACTGCAGCGCGAACATTGGCCCGCGGTGATAAGTATTAGTTGAATCGACCGAGAAAACCCAGCCGGTTTTGACGGAGAGCAGTGAGAAGGTGAGCATGATGCCGGCAGGAAGCAGCAGAAGCAGCTTCTGCCTGAGTGAAAAAACCTTTCCGCTGAAGGTGACATACAGATATTTCAGACCGAGATACGGGCAGATCGCTGTTGCAGAAAAGTAAAGTATGTTGACCAGATAGTTGATTCCGGGCGGGATAAAGGAGACGCGGTCAATCAATGCCCAGAGCATATCGAACAGGATCATCATGGCAAGGCCGCCGAGCAGCGTGGACAGATATGCCTGTTCGATCGACTTGTCGGCCTTCCGGAGCTTTCTGGCAAGGAGCACCATGATCACGATGCAGAGCAGATTCAGCTCAGCATAGAGGATATGTTCAGTTGACATGAAGACACCTCCCGTTCAGGCATCATATTTTGTCAGTTCACGGAATGTCCCGCAGCAGCGCAGCGAGCACGGAATTGGATACAAGCCAGCCCGTCGGCGTCATGGCGAGCTGATTGTTCTGATAAGTCAAATACTGCGGGATCAGCGGCTTTGCGGCTTTCATCAGCCGTTCCTTCACATCCGGAAACCGGTCCGGATATATGCCCTCCTTCAGCCGCAGACCGAGCATGATCTGTTCTCCGTCTGTCAGAGCCTGCCCGTCTGTAACGTTCATCGGCTGGATGTCAGCAGAGAGAAAGGCATTCAGGTCTTTCGGTACGGCGAACCGTCTGCCGTCATAGCAGGAATGTGCGCCCGGTCCGATGCCGTAATAGGGGAGACAGCGCCAGTATTTGCTGTTGTGTCGTGAAGCAAAGCCGGGCTTTGCAAAATTGGAAATTTCATAATGCTCATAGCCGGCGCCTGTTAAGAGCCGGTCCATTTCCAGATACAGGTCGGCGGTTTCATCGGCGGTGAGCAGCGCGGGCGGGTTTTGCCCGAACGGTGTTTCCGGCTCGATCTTGAGCAGATACACGGAGATATGTGTCACCGGAAGCGCGCAGGCCGATTCCAGTTCCTGTCTGAGTGCGGTAAGATCCTGATGCTTCAGCCCGATCATGAGATCAATGGACAGATTCGTGATACCGGCGTTTACTGCATTTTGAACCGCCTGACGTGCCTGTGCGGGGCTGTGCTTTCTGCCGAGCGTTCTGAGTGTCTCCTCCGAAAAGGACTGCACGCCGAGCGACAGCCTGTTGATGCCGGCCTTTCTCCATTCGACGGCGCGTTCTTTCGTCACAGTCAGGGGATTCGCTTCCAGCGAGATCTCGGCTTCTTCAAACTTCGAAATAAATGCTTTTGCGGTTGCTGTGATCTCCGCGATCATGTCTGGTTTCAGCAGAGAGGGAGTCCCGCCGCCGAGATAGAGCGTGTCAGCGGTGAGATCCTCCGGCAGCGCGTTCAGATTCCGGCAGACTGCGTCTGTGTAAGCTTTCGCGGCATCCGCACTGTACCGGACCGAGTAGAAATCACAGTACGGGCATCTGACCGCGCAGAAAGGAACATGAATGTAAATGCCGGCGTTCATTCGCGTTTGATCGCTTCGATCAGCTTTCCGAAGAACATATCATAGATAAATGGGAGCACAAGCGAAAGCACAAAGGGCAGCACACCGCCCAGCAGAAAGACCTTCGGACTCAGGAAAGTAAAATAATTATAGATGACAGCCGCAAAGCCGATCAGAGAGAATACGGAGTGAACCGCGAGCGATACTTTTCCGTTTACGCAGCGCGTACCGCATTCCGGACATCGCTTTCCGGTTGAGCTCATGCCGCCGCAACGTGCTTTAAGCAGCGGGGAAAAGGTTTTTTGGCCGCAGTTCGGGCAGATATGCTTCATGGGTGGTTCCTCCTTATGCCTCATCTGGCAGTATCCCGGCTTTTAGCAGATATAAGCGGTTCCGGCTTCGGCGCTGCTCACAGACGGACTGGGCTTCTTTCAGCCTTCTCCCGTCTCCGAGCGTGAGCATCAGCGTCTGTTTCAGCCGCAAGGCGCGCTCCTTCATCTGCTTTGCGTAGTCGCTGTATTCTCTGCGGTCTGTTTCGATGCCGCGCTCCGCATCGCTCCGCAGGTGCTGCGTGTATTCACGCCGCGTCTCGAGTGCTTCCAGAAAATCGCCCTGATAACCGGCGCGGACGCACAGCAGATCTTCCGCAAACGCGGATTCGGTTTCCGGCGCGTCTTCCCATTCCGTGACAGAGTGCCCGAACCGGATGAGAAAATCCGCGGCTGATGAAAGGTCACTGACCTTGTCCAGCATCGGGAGCACCAGCTGCACCGTCGTCTGCAGTGCGGTGAATGCCGCGTTTTTCACGCTTTCAATAGGCTTTCCGGAGAGCAGTTCCATCGTTTCCCGCGTCCATGTATCAGGATAATGCGCGTGATAGAAAAAGGTCAGCGGGTTCATCCATCTCGGAATCTGTTCCGTCCAGAGCGCGGGATTCAGATCTCTGCAGTAAACTGTCGCGATACCGCAATAAACAGCCGGATATCGCTCCTGCTGCGGCAGAACGGCAATGATCCCGACCGTTTCGCTGCCGGTCATTTTGGCAAAGAGCGTGTTTTCTGCGCTGACCGCTGTATAATTCTGTTTGATCAGTGCCGTGCGGAATGCACGGCCGAACTCGGAAGCTGCATCTGCGTACATTGCGTTCCTCCGTTTCTTCCTGACTGGAGCCTTGATTATTCGTCAAATTTGAGGACTGCCATGAATGCCTCAGACGGCACCTCGACCGTACCGAGCTGACGCATCCGCTTTTTGCCCTCCTTCTGCTTTTCAAGCAGTTTTTTCTTTCGTGTGATATCACCGCCGTAGCACTTCGCGAGAACATCCTTGCGCAGTGCCTTGACGGTCTCACGTGCGATGATCTTGCCGCCGATCGCGGCCTGAATGGGTACCTCAAAGAGCTGGCGCGGGATGTTTTCTTTCAGCTTTTCAGCGATTTTGCGTGCTCTCGGGTAGGCCTTTGATTCATGCACGATAAAGGAGAGCGCGTCCACGATCTCGCCGTTCAGCAGGAAATCGAGCTTCACCAGCTTGGAGGACTCATAGCCCGCCAGCTCATAGTCCAGCGACGCATAGCCTCTTGTACGGGATTTCAGCGCGTCAAAGAAATCGTAAATGATCTCATTCAGCGGAAGCGTATAATGCATTTCCACTCTGACATCATCAAGGTACTGCATATCCTTGAATACACCGCGGCGCTCCTGACAAAGATCCATAATGCCGCCGACATATTCCTTCGGTGCGAGAATGGAGGCCTTGACGACCGGTTCTTCCGCCTGACTGATGTTCGCGGGATTCGGATAATTGGACGGATTGTCAATCATGACGGCTTCTCCGTTTGTCATGGTCACGCGGTAGATGACCGAAGGTGCCGTTGTGACGAGATCAAGATCATATTCGCGTTCAAGACGCTCCTGAATGATCTCCATGTGGAGCAGGCCGAGAAAGCCGCAGCGGAAGCCGAAGCCGAGCGCAACGGAGGTTTCCGGTTCAAATGTCAGGGCGGCATCATTGAGTTGGAGCTTTTCCAGCGCGTCACGCAGATCGTTGTAATGCGCGCCGTCAGCGGGATAAATGCCGGAGAAAACCATCGGGGAGACCTTCCGGTATCCGGGAAGCGGTTCGGCACAGGGGTTATCTGCAAGCGTTACGGTATCACCGACTCTGGTATCACCGATGCTTTTGATCGAGGCTGTCAGATACCCGACCTCTCCCGCACGCAGGATTCCCTGATTGATATGGTCGGTCGCGCTCATCACACCTGCTTCGACGATCTGGAATTCAGCGCCGGTCGCCATCAGCCGGATGCGGTCACCGGTTCTGACAGTACCTTCCTTGACGCGCACATAGATGATGACGCCCTTATACGGATCATAAAAGCTGTCAAAGATCAGTGCCTGCAGCGGGGCTTCCTCGTCGCCCTTCGGCGCGGGAATATCAGTGACGATGCGTTCCAGCACTTCCTCAATGTTCAGGCCGGTCTTGGCAGAAACTCTGGGGGCATCCATCGCGGGAATGCCGATGACCGACTCGATTTCCTCCGCGACGCGCTCCGGCTGTGCAGAGGGGAGATCAATCTTATTGATGACAGGCACGATCTCCAGATCGGCCTCTACCGCAAGATAGGTGTTCGCGAGCGTCTGTGCCTCGATTCCCTGTGAGGCATCCACGACCAGCAGCGCACCTTCGCAGGCGGCAAGAGACCGGCTGACCTCATAGTTGAAGTCTACATGACCGGGTGTGTCGATCAGATTGAAGCGATAGGTCTGACCGTCTTTTGCTGTATAGTCCAGCGCAACGGCTCTTGCCTTGATCGTGATGCCGCGCTCGCGCTCAATGTCCATGCTGTCCAGAAGCTGTTCTTCCATATCACGGACGGCTACTGCGCAGGTTTTCTCCAGAATGCGGTCTGCCAGTGTTGATTTTCCGTGATCGATATGCGCAATGATGCTGAAGTTTCGGATATTCTGATTCGCCACAGGGCGTTCCTCCGTTCATATTTCTTTATTCTATTATTATACCATACTCTTCCGAAAAATGCAATCCTGCGGAGGGAAATACAGGGTATATACAGTGAAAACCGCAATTTTCCGGCAGATTTCGCCGTAAACTTGACAAAAAAAGCTGTTGCGGCTATAATATTATACAGAACTGATACGGAAGGAGTGTTGCAGATGGCCGTAAGAATCATAGCGGACAGTACCTGCGATCTTTCACAGGAACTGATTGCCCGTTACGGCATCACGATCATGCCGCTGTATGTCTCTCTGGAAGATGAAAGCTATCGCGACGGCGTGAATATCACAGCCGCTGATATTTTCCGGCATGTTGACAGCGGCGGAGCGCTGCCGAAGACCGCGGCTGTATCAGCCGGCGAGTTTCTGGAATGCATTGCCTCTGTCAGGGCAGATCACCCGGATGATGAAGTCATTCTCATCACGATCAGCGCGGAGTTTTCCAGCTGTTACCAGAACGCGGTGATCGCGGCTGAATCCTCTGAAGGTGTCTACGCGGTTGATTCGCGCAATCTCTCCACCGGCTTCGGCCATGTTGTTCTGACTGCGGCGGAACTCGCGGAAGAGGGACTTTCGGCTGCTGAAATCACGGAGAAGCTGCGTGAGATCATTCCGCTTGTGGACGCGAGCTTCATTCTGAACCGTCTGGACTATCTTCGAAAAGGCGGCCGCTGTTCCGCGATTGCCGCGCTCGGCGCAAATCTTCTGAAGCTGAAGCCCTGTATTGCCGTTCGTGACGGAAAAATGACGGTCGTGAAGAAATACCGCGGCAATTACGAAAAATGTGTGGAACAGTATGTTCGTGACAGGTTGAGCACGCCGGAGCAGATCGTTCCGCACCGGATCTTCATTACACACGCCGCTGCCTCTGCAGAAGCAGTCCAGACCGCTGACCGTACCATCCGGAGCATCGCGCCGTTTGACTCGATCACCGAAACAACAGCTGGCTGTACAGTTTCCAGTCACTGCGGCCCCGGCACGCTCGGTGTGCTCTTCATCAGAAAACCCTGAACGGCTGAAATCGGTTTATGGATATTACTGTCGTTCTGGAGCAGATGGGAAAGCTCTTTTTGCTCCTTCTGCTCGGCGTTTTTCTTGCCCGAATCGAACTGCTCGATCTGCACACTAAGCAGAAGCTGACAAAGCTGCTGCTGTATGTCACAACGCCGATGATGATGATCGATGCGTTTCATGACAGAATGCTTTCTCTTGCAGATCAGCAGGATACCGGCGTATCAGTCGGAACGCTCTTTGCGGATTCTTTCCTGTTCTATGCGGTCCTGACTGTTCTGTCGCTTGTTCTGGTGTTCTGTATCCGGACTCCGAAGGAGCACAGGCGTCTTTATCTGTTTATGACGATCTTCGGTAATGTCGGCTTTATGGGGTTTCCGGTGGTCGATTCCGTATACGGAAAAGAGGGGCTTTTTTACGCTGCGATTGTGAACAGCGTATTCAACATCATCATATATACATTCGGTGTGCTGCTGTTCGGCGGCGCGTCCGAAGGCAGCGGCAGTCTGAAGGAGCATCTCCGTACTGTCCCGTGGAAAAAGCTGCTGCTGACGCCTGCCGTCATCGCAACAGCGGCCGGCGTGCTGATTTTTGTGTTCCGCATCAGAATGCCTCTGCTGCTCGCAGATACCTGTGATTCGCTGGGCGGCCTGACATCTCCGCTCGCGATGCTGGTTGTCGGAGCAAATCTGAGCGTGGTTCCGGTCAGATCGGTTCTGTCCAATCTGAGGCTCAATGTTTATGTTCTGCTTCGCCAGATTGCGCTTCCGCTGCTGTTCTGGCTGATTCTGAAACAGTTTATCTCGCATCCTGTGCTCGCGCCGACACTTCTTCTTCTTTCCTGTATGCCGGTCGCAAATACGACCGCATTGTTTGCGACAGAATACCGCGGTGACGAAGCACTTGCTTCTCAGGGAATATTTCTGACGACGCTGTTTTCACTTGTCTCGTTCCCGCTGGTCATCTGGCTTTGCTGCTGATAACAAGTCAGCACCCTTTCCGGATTCGGAAAGGGTGCTTTGTACTTTTTACCCGAGATGCAGGACATTGAGCAGCAGAATCCAGCTCATGCCGTAATAGGTCACGACCGCGACAAGGTCGTTGATAGTGGTGATGAGCGGTCCGGACGCGACCGCGGGATCGATCTTGATTTTTTTGAAGAACAGCGGGATCAGTGTTCCGACAGCGCTGGAAATCAGCATCGCGAGCACAAGGGAAATGCCGATGCAGCCCGATACTGAGAATGCAAACTGCAGATTTCGCTGTTTGAATATGAAGATATAAAGACCGACCATGAGAAAAGACAGTGAACCGAGCAGTAAACCGTTGCACAGACCGACGCGCATTTCCTTTGCGACCAGATGCAGCTTTTGCTGCAGTGTCAAGTTTTCGTCGATCAGAACGCGGATCGTCACAGCAAGAGACTGTGTGCCGACATTACCGGCCATGTCAAGGATCAGAGACTGGAACGCCATGATCAAAGTCAGCTGCGCGATTACCTTTTCAAATACGCCGACCACCGCAGAGACCGCAAGACCGAGCCCCAGCAGGATCAGCAGCCAGGGCAGGCGCTTTTTCATGCTCTCCTTCAGCGGCTCCTGCAGATCTTCCTCAGCGGTCAGACCGGCGAAACGGGCGTAGTCTTCGCCCATCTCATCATCGACGACCTCGAGCAGATTTTTCGCCGTGATGACACCGAGCAGTTGATTGCTGTTGTCCAGCACCGGAATGGAATCCTCGGAATAATCTTTCAGCTTTTCGATACAGTCATCGATGGACTCATGTGCATATACATATGGGAAGGATGTGACGACAAGGCTTTCCAGATTATCGCCGCTCCGCGCCGTGATCAGGTCTTTCAGATCGAGCGCACCGTAGAAGCAGTGGTGTTCGTCGACCACGAACAGTGTCGAAATGTTATCATTTGTCTCAGCCTGCCTGACCAGCTCGCTCATCGCCGCCTTGACAGAAAGGTTTTCGCGGATGATGATGCAGTTGGTCGTCATGCGGCTTCCGATCTCGTCCTCGTCAAAGGATGCGATCAGCCGGATCTCGCTGCGGATATCCGGTTTCAGCGCGTCAATAATGAGGGAGCGCTTTTCGCGTTCGATCTCGTGCAGGATATCCACGGCAGTATCCGTTTCGAGCTCAGAAATGACTGCCGCCGCTTTGGCCAGATCCATTTCGTTGATATACAGTCCGGCCGTCGTTTCATCAAGGTATTCAAATGCCTCTGCGATCAGGTCGACCGTGCAGACGCGGTAAAGCTTTTTGCGTTCCGTGACGCTGAGGGAATCCATAACCTCGGCGATATCCTTGCCGTGGTAGTCTTCCAGAAGAGTCAGCATCACCTTCGGGCTGGTGTTGCCGCGAATGATTTTTATGATCTCAGTTTCGTAATCAGGTATGGAAGCGACAGCGGCTTCTGTTTCAGCCGTTACCTGCAGCTCCCGTGTTTCTTCCGCCACATCAGACGCCTCCGTTTCATCATGAAATCTGTCGCTGATCTCATGACAGCTAAACGGACAAATGGGCATAAAAACACCCTGCATGACTGGAAAGCGGTCAGACAGGGGTGCCGGTTCAGCTTATATGCAGAGTACGGCGCGGAAACCGGTGTTTCTTCTGCCGCAGTGCATCCGCAGAACGCTGCATAAGTGCCCGTTTGAACCGCAACTGTCACCGTTTGCCACCGTACTCACCTCACTTTATGATTGGTTTCGCAACATCATTATTATATCAGATTTTTATTTCGATGTCAAGAGATAAATACGATGCCGTAAAGATTTTCTTGACTTTTCCGGATAATTGAATTAGAATAATATGGAAAGGCGGTGTCAGAATTGAAGAAAAATGAAACAGGCCGATCACTTCGGCAGGAGATATACCGGTTTGCTGACCGGATATGGGGGACAAAGCCGGAATATTTGTGGGCATCCTCACCGGATGCCGCTGTTCTGCGGCATTCCGAAAACCGGAAATGGTACGCGATCATCATGCGCGTATCCCGCTCTGCGCTCGGGCTTTCCGGGGACAGAGAAACCGATGTGCTCAATGTAAAGTGCGATCCGCTGATGACCGGTTCATTGCTCCGGAAAAAGGGCATCCTGCCTGCGTACCACATGAACAAGCAGTACTGGATCAGTATTCTGCTGGACGGCACTGTTTCGCTTTCTGAGATTGAGGGGCTTTTGCGCATGAGCTATTCTGTGACGCTTTCCAAAAAAGCAGGAAAAGCACTTCGTACAGAGCCGAAAGCGTGGATCATTCCGGCAAATCCGTCACTGTATGATATTGAAGGAGAGCTGGAACAAACGGATGTGATCCGCTGGCATCAGTCTGCTGCAATGATCGAAGGCGATACCGTTTTCATCTATGTGACTGCCCCTGTTTCTGCGGTACGGTTTCAGTGCGAAGTGACCGC
>JAGDBX010000024.1 GCA_018110935.1 Oscillospiraceae bacterium | reverse complement strand
GCTCTGCCCTAAGAACCCGCAAGCCTTTGAAAAGGCTTGACCGAAACTTTTATTATGGGCGCACGAAAAGAAGCGGGATTCTCAAGGGACACCGTCCCTTGAGCGGGGCTTGGGGCGGAGCTCCATTACAGATCATCGCGGAGCGATACCTTTTCATTCACGGAACAGATTGTTCTTGCGCCGGTCTACCGGGTTCTTCTCATAGCGTCGTTTGCCGATGCGGTAGCTGATAAACTTCACCAGCGTGATCAGAATCGCGTAACATCCCGATTCAAAAGCCATTTCCGCAAAATCCAGAACATAGGCCCTGCTGACGATCTTTGCCCAAAGCTGGCGGAAGATGAACAGAACCATCATCAGGAAGCAGAAATGGAGCAGCAGATACAGCGCCCAGAAGCGCCATGAAGAGCGGCTGACAGCAATTTTCATGCAGGTTCCTCCTTTCAGAGTCAGCGGGTTCGGCAGAGTTTTTCCCTATGAGGCTATTATACATGATTCCTGCCGAAAAATCAAGTGCTGTTCCGAAAAACAGCTCCGGCAGGAGCGCGGGCAGCCTCCTCAGTCTTTCCGCTCCCACGCGATATGCCGCAGCGTGACCGTATGCGGCGGCAGCACGGCGTCACCGGTTCTGCCGAGCTGGAATTTCAGATCTGTCTTCATATCGGCAGAGAATGTCACATCAAAGCTGAAATGCTGTGCGGTCTGCCCGATTGTCACGCGCTCGTCAAGATACCGCGTATAGGCGCTGTCCTCCGCTGTCACGACCATATCCCGTGAGACGGACGATTCCGCGTCAAATGACAGTCTCCATGTTTCTCCGGCGCGGACATTTCTGCCGCGGATCAGCCCCATGACCGCGTATTCCAGCGCGCCCGCGTCATCCACCGTGATGACCGTTTCTCCGTCCCTGTTCGCGAGCGCGGCTGCAGAGCCCTCCGTATAGAGCTCCAGCGGCTGCGATGTGACCGGCGTTTCGTCAAATCCGCCGTCATAGACGCGCACATAGTCGATCTGGAATCGCTTTTCGCCTGCGGCAAATACGGAAGGATCGGCATACACGCCGTCCACGCCGTCAAAATGCCCGCCGACAGCCAGATTCAGGATCAGATAGAATTTCTGATCAAAGGGCGCCGGGTAAGCATGGCCGGCGGAATACCAGTCCCGCTGTGTGCTGTAAAGCACATCGTCTGTATACCAGCGGATCTCTTCCGGTGTCCATTCGACGGCGTACGTATGCCAGCCCTCTGACGTTTCCCCGTTCGGGAACTGATATTCACCGGTCAGATAGGTGTTGCCCGGCCAGAAATCACCGAAATGGATCGTGCCGCAGATCTTCTCCGGCGTGCTGCCCCATCCCTCCATGATGTCGATCTCGCCGGAAGCAGCCCAGCCGCCGTAGAGACTGTCCTCCGGCAGCATCCAGATCGCGGGCCAGAGCGATTTTCCCGCGTCGCAGCGAGCGCGCACCTCGATTCTCCCGCCGCAGACCGAAAACAGATGCTGTGTGCTGAGCCGCGCAGAGGTGTATTCGTATTCGCCCTGCACCGCATCGGCATAGTGCTCCTTCCGCGCCGCGATCGTCAGGATTCCGCCGCTGACGGACGCGTTCCGGTCGGTGTAGAACTCCTGCTCGTTGTTGCCCCAGCCGTTCGTGACATAGTTTCCGCCGGCGTCGAGCTTCCAGTTGCCGAGCTCATAATTCCATTTTGTACGGTCAAGGGCATCACCGTCAAATTCAT
>JAGDBX010000023.1 GCA_018110935.1 Oscillospiraceae bacterium | reverse complement strand
GGATTCTCAAGGGACACTGTCCCTTGAGCGGGGCTTGGGGCGGAGCCCCATTATCAATCATCGCGGAGCGATACCTTTCACCCGCGCTTATACAGTGTCACATCGCGGAAAGTGATCTGCCCTGTCATTTCACCGAGCAGAAACACAATCTCACAGCTCTTTGCGTCCTGCGGCATGTCAAACGACTTCAGAACCGTCTCCTCACTGCCCCCTGCGTTCATCACGCCGGAGCAGTAGACAACATTCGCGTCCTCCATGCTCCGTACCGCGTAGGGAATCGCACAGCCCGCGGGAGGCGCCGCCCGGAACGACAGCTCATATTTACCGGCGGGCAGGTCAAGCCTGCGCACATAGGCTGTCACATCCTCCGGCCGGCTTCCGGCTGCCGACATATTGACATTCAGGGACTTGTCCCATTCGCTGAAATACGGCCAGCCGTTCGCGCCGGAATCCTTGTCGATCTCTGCGCCGTATTCACCGTCCGCCGCAAGGTCGATCCCGATCTTTTTTGATGGAATGCCGAGCGCCGTACAGAGCTTGTCTGCCGCGATATACGCATTCAGCTCATGCGTCTTCGGAGAGGGATGCCAGTCTGCGCCGATGCCGTCCCGTTCGATGTTCTGGGACTGTGATTCGTAGCAGCTGATCTTCGGATCGCCGGTTTCGCGGACCGCCGCCTCAATATACGGATACAGCTCCTGACAGGCCATAATGCCGAGTGTGCAGACGATTGCAGCATCGGGATTCTTCTGCCGCACCTGCTTCAGAAACGCCGTGTATTCCTTCTGAAATGCGGCACCGCGTGTCTCAAGATCGAGCTTTGCATAGGAATCGTCATTCGTGCCGAGGTTGATGAACACGGCATCGACCGGATTGGCGGCAAAATCCCATTCCGTGCGGTAATCAGCCGGATTGCCGGTATATTCATAGCAGGCAGGAAGCAGCGAGGCCGTATTCGGTGTCCCGTCGCCTGTATAGCCGGAGATGATGCCGTAACCGCTGTAACTGACTGCGCTGTAATCGGCATCCAGCAGCTCCGCGGCGAGGTAGGCATAGGAAAGCGTGAAGTTTTCGGTGCCGGTCTCAAAGCCGACATACTGCGACTCGGCTTCCACACCGTAGGCACAGGTGATCGAATCGCCGATAAACTCGACCGTCAGATCCTTTTTCTCCGCCGGCCGTACCGGCTGTGCCGCGGATGAGGTGACGGTGAAGGACTTGACGCCGACCGCACCGTTATTCGCCTCTGACAGATGGATGACCCTGACAGCCGCGCTGCGCTGCCGGCTGCCGGTGAACAGCTCCACCGTCTGCTCGCGCTCGCCCATCACGACATCGCGGATCAGTTCGCCGTCCACATAGACGCCGTACCGCGGCCGGTATTTCGGATCGGAACTGACATTGCCGTCGCCTGCGATCGTGACGCTGGCTGCTGTGCCGGTCACGGTACATTCGCAGGCAGAGCCACTCTGCACAAGCCAGAGAGTCCCGTCTTTTTCGAGCGTTCTGCCGGTCAGCTTTACGGTTTCAGCGCCGGCCGGAACTGTCTGCGCCTTTGCTTCGCCGGTATCCGCGTAAAGCAGGGAACGCTTCATCAGCGTCAGATCCACCGCGTCGATATGCCCGTCGCCGTTAAAATCGTCCGCGGCGGTCATCTGCCCCTTTGCCGTCAGTGCGTCTGCCAGATGCCGCACATCGGTCACAGAGAGCGTCGCCGCAATCAGCGGAACGGCTGACACGGCGAACACGCCGCAGGCTATGGCGGCTGCGGCCGTTCTTCTTTTTTTCATGGGTAACACTCCTTCGGTTTTTTCTTTATGGCTTTTTCTGTAAGGCGGGTTCTGTAGCCCCGCTGTTTTCATTATAAGCGATTTCCCTCGCTTTGTCAACTTCAGATGCAAAAAACCCCGTGCGTCACACACGGGGTTTTTTCTCATTCAGTTTACGGCTCAGAGCTTGTGTCCTTGCCAGTTTCCTCAGAAGAGGCTGACGCGGTTTTTGTCGTTCCCGCAGTCGATGTTGTTGAGTTTGTCGTTGTCGTTGTGTACTTCACAGCGATGCTTGCGTGCGTGGCGCCCGGATCTCCGTAAACCTGAGATTCCGTTGTCACGGTCGCGATCTTCGCAGCAGTTTCACCCTGCTGATACACAAATTCAAATTTCGGGGACTTCAGACCCATTGCATACCGGAAGTCATTGCCCTTCACGCGGACCTTGCCGCCGATCGTCACCCACGCGACATAACCGCCGTCGCCGTACTCCAGCTTCAGCCAGTCGTAAGGGGTGCCTGTGAGCTTCACTTTGTACGCCCGTTCCAGTCTGGATTTCAGCTGGGCGGCGGAAAAGACCTTTGTGCTGTTGAAATGCGGGTCGGAAGACTCATCGTGCTTCACAGGATGGCTTCTCAGATAAGGCAGATCCTGATAGAAAATGTCCTTGCTGGAAGCTGTGCATCCCGCGCTGGATGCGGAAAACATGGTCAGTGCCGGCTTGTTCTTGTAATAGACAACCACGCCGAGCACGGAACGGACCGCGTCCACGATTTTCTTTGCGGGCTTTGATTTGCAGATCATACCCGCGCCGTGGCCGTTGTAGAGATAGAAGGTGTAAGCCGCCACGGCCTGAGCCTTGAGCGCTTCTGTTGAGAAGGTTGGGCCCATTTCGTTATTGACGATCTGTGCGAGCGTGTTCACGACCGTATCGGTCTTGCCGCGGATCGTCATGGTTTCACTCTCCGGCGTGCCAGTCTGCACCAGCTTGGTGCCGGGGAAGTATAACTGTAAGATCTGATCGTATGTCAAACCGTCATATTTGGCGTAGAAGTTTGCGCCGTTCTGACTCATTCCCACACCGTGACCGTAACCGGATGTGTAGAACACAACACTGTTCGGTTCTGCGGTGATTGTGTGTTTTGCAGTAATCGCAGGTTCCTGATATGTGGTAATCGTCGTTGTGACGGTTTCCTCAGTGGCATCTGTTGTCGATGCAGTTGTCGTCGTGATCGTCTCCGGCTCCAGTTCAGCTGCCTCGTAACTGGTCAGCGAGAAGCTGTCGTCATATTCGTACAGATCCGCCTTCCACCAGTCCGTCGTGTCATACGCATTTGCATCCGCGTTTTCTGTTTCTGCGAGATCGCCGTCGGGCAAACCTGCTCCCGGGATGACTTGTGCATTCATCTCGTTCGCGCGGATCACCGTCGTGGCCGCAAATGTCGTATCGGCAGCCCAAGAGCGCTGCATTGCCGCCGGGGTACTCTGGATGCCGCTAGTACTGGCAATTCCGAAGAGCACAGCTCCGAGCGCCGCAATGCGGTTTCGTCGCAGTCGAGCTTGCATAGTTTCTCTCCATTATTTCAATCTCACCGGATGAGTACCGGTTTTATTTCCCCAAGATTGGATGTGGGGATTTTGTCTAAACAAGTTTTGTCTCTCCTGTTCTCAGACTGCCGGTTTTCCGGACCGGGCAGCCAGGCTCACCACAAAATACGGTGTTCAGATTCCGTATTCTGTCTGTTCACTGAAAACACATATCACGGATGGTGTGCACCGCAAGGAGTTCTGCGTTGGCAGAGGGCTGTACGCCGGCCGCCGATAGTCGTGATATGAAACAGCATTGTTTCCGTTCAGACACGCATCGCAGCAAAGGGAGAAACAGGTCCGTTTCCGCCCTCAGCCTTCCGTGTGCCGTCACGGAGAGAGAGTTCCGCTTTTCATGAATTGTTCGGGCCGTAAGGCACGAACTTCTTCGGGTCGTAGGTTTCTTTGTGATAGCGGTAGTACGCCTTCGGATAAAGAATATTATCGTTCAGGCGACCGTTTTCAGTTCCTTCCAGCGGGTCTTCGCCCGGCCTGACCAGACGCCCCATCACGATGAGCTTGCCCGTTTTGTTGTCCAGCAGTGTGCTGCAGGTATACAGCGTCAGCAGCTGGTCACCGTAGGTCACATCCACATCGTTGGAAATGATGTTGCGCATTTTGGCCTTGTTGACATAGTCATAGAAGTCCGACTCTTCGGAGAAGTTCAGTGTGTTCCAGCAGTTGAACGCGTAAGGAGAAGTATAGTCCTCACCGTCCACAACAAACACAGCAAAGATCTTGTAGGTGTAGGTCTCATAGAGAGACGACAGCGTGACAAGAGGATGCTTGCTGTAATAGCTGTAATCGCGCATATAATTGCGCAGACTGCCGAACATGGACTCATTCTTCATGTTGTGACCGTAGATCAGAAGATTTTCGGAGTTCGGAGCCACGCGTATGTGGTCGAACACATCGTCAAAGACGCACCGGAAATCCATGAAGATACAGCCAGAGTCGCTGTGGTTCTGGAAGAAATCCCTGTAGAGGTAGTAGTCGTTCGTGTTGAAGTTCGGGTCCATTGACTTTTTCTGGACGACGGGATACGAGACAGGCGTGTTCTCGATCGAGATATACCCGACGAGATCAGAGTTCTTGTCAAGAAGCTTTTTCGCGATGTCGTTGTATTCCAGATACTCGGTAACCCAGTCCTCACCGGATACGGGGGCCGGATCCTCTTCGCCGGCGTGCCGGTTCCTGCGCGTCTCATCATATATGTTCTGGATCGATCCGTAGGCTTTACGGTCCTTGTACAGGCCATAGTAATAGTCACCGATCAGATACAGGCACACACTGAACACAGACATTGCAGCAACAAAAATCAGCTTGCGCACGGCTTCGAGCCATGAGTCTCCTCGCCACGGAAAAATGTACCTTAAAACATCAACAAAAGAAAATGGCTTGCGCCTGGTTTTCTTTTTCTTCTTCGTTTGAGTGGGAGAGTTCGCCCCCGGCGTGTTCGCCGTCATTGTTCCCGCCCCTTTCCTGAAGAAGATCTGACACCACGGTATATGGTGTGAAGTCCGGCCCTGACGAAAAACAGAGCCGCAAAAGAATCTGCCGTGATGTCCTGATCCGCACGCCGGCTCACGCCGATGAACGCGCCGCTTCCTTCCGCATCCGCTTCCGCGTCCGCATACGGGGCCGCCAGTCCGGCGGAGTCCGTCTGCATCTTCGGTCCGTTTGCCGATTTCCGCATTGCTTCAAAGGCGGCTTGCTCCGTCACAGACGGCGAGCCGTTTGCGGTTTCTGCCCGTTCTCCCGATAATCCGGTCGGAGAGATCTCCGGACAGCTTGAGTCATTGGGGTATTTTCGCATGAATATGAACGCCTCCATCATTCGCCGGAAGCACCGTCTGCCGGGATGCGCGAGAAGCCGCGCCGCCGGTTCCGGGGCTGTGGCACAGGTCTGTCCGCAAAGGCAGGAACGCCGGATGCGGATCATAGTTGCTTCCGTTGCCGGAAGGCTGCACACGCGGGTGTGGGCCGGGAGCCATAAACGGATGCCGCACGCGCCTCTTTCTATCGTACAGAAAACGGGGCACGTATGGCTACATCGGTTCACGCAGACTTCCGCCTGCTTCAGACCCGGGCTCGTTCGCCCGACAGGTCCGGCTGAACCGGTGCCGGCTCAGGGCTTTGTTGCCTTCATGCGCCTGCACTGATGTCTTATGCGTTCGGAGC
Source organism: Oscillospiraceae bacterium (assembly GCA_018110935.1). Lineage (GTDB taxonomy): Bacteria > Bacillota > Clostridia > Oscillospirales > Ruminococcaceae > Firm-04. The sequence goes on along the minus strand of JAGDBX010000023.1, from coordinate 5,862 downwards.
AGCTCTGCAGACCGTTGCAGACACAGTCTGCTCCAATGCTAATTGTACTACATTCAGTGCCTGTTTGTCAAGGTCGGCGCGGTGACTTTTGGAATCTTCACCAGTCGGCGCCTGCTTTGAAGCGCCATTCTGTACGACTCATCCAAATCCGCGCCGGCGATTATGAACAAAATGTGTATTCATTCATTCTGATGCGGAAATGCCGTCCGCAGGCTGTGCATCTCGCCCGCCGCGGCTGCGCGAAAACCGCGTATTTCCGTCAGAATCATTCACAGCGTTACGCTGCCCTGCTCCTCCGCGATATGCTGCGCAAAGACCTTTTTCTCAGCGCCTTCGACCGCTCGCCGCACCATTTCGCTGAAATCGACCTCGTTCTGAATCTCCGCGACCTCATCGGGATCGGGACGAAGCTTGGGGTGGCGCGGGGTGAAGACCGTACAGCAGTCCTCATAGGGCTGGATCGATGTCTCGTAGGTGTCGATCTTCCTCGAAATATCCACGATCTCGATCTTGTCCATGCCGATCAGCGGACGCAGCACCGGAATGCGGGCAACGGCATCCGTACAGGCAATTGCCTGCAGCGTCTGGCTGGCAACCTGACCGAGGCTCTCCCCTGTCACGATCGCGCCGCAGTTTTCTTCCTTCGCGATCTCCTGTGCGATCTGCATCATCAGACGGCGCATCAGGATCGTGAAATACTCCTCCGGGCAGCTGCGTTCCAGTTCCTCCTGAATCTCGGTGAACGGGACGCAGTAAAAGGCGATGCTGCCGCACCACGGCGTCAGCTTTTCACAGAGCGTTTCGACCTTCAGTCTCGCGCGCTCTGAGGTATAGGGCGGGCTTGCAAAGTGGCAGGCCGTGATGCGCAGGCCGCGCTTTGCCATCATGTAAGCCGCGACCGGGCTGTCGATGCCGCCGGAAAGCAGCAGCAGCGCGTTGCCCGCCGTACCGACCGGCAGACCGCCCGCACCCTTTTCCCGCGCGGCATGGATATAGGCTTTGCTGTCACGGATCTCAACGGTCACCGTGACATCCGGCTCATTGACATTGACCTTCAGATGCGGGTATGCGCTGAGCAGAATGCCGCCCAGCTCCGCACAGATCTGCGGCGACTTCATCGGGAACGCCTTGTCCGCGCGCTTCGCCTCGACCTTGAAGGTCTTTGCCGCGGTCAGCGCGTCGCGCAGATACGGTACGGCCTGCGCGGAGATATCCGCAAAATCCTTTTCACATTCACGCGCACGCGCAAGCGCCGCGATGCCGAACACCTTTTTCAGACGGGGCATTACCGCATCGACCAGCGCCGCGCTTTCCTCATCCGTCTTCGCCTCCGGTACTATATATATTGTGGACTGCGCCTTGGAAAAGCTGAATCTGCCGATCCGCTTGAGACGGAACCGGAGATTCCGCAGCAGCACATCCTCAAAGGTGCTGCGGTTCGCGCCCTTCAGCGCCATTTCGCCGTATTTGACCAGAATGATCTCTCTCATGATGCTGTCCTCATTTCTTTCGATTCAGAATCACGGCTCAAACGAACCGATTTCAATCAGATTTCCTTCGGGATCCGCGACATAGCAGGTACGCTGTCCCCACGGCTCCGTTGCCGGCTCCATGACCGGCACGGCGCCCATTGCCGTCACACGGGCAAATTCTCTGTCCACGCCGGCATAGCTGCCCGCGTTCAGTGCGATCTCAAAATGTCCGTGAATCCCGTCCGCATAAGAAAAGCGGCGCGCGGTCATGCATTCAAAATCGTCTCTGCCGTAAAGCAGAAACAGCGTGCCGTCCTTTTCCAGAAACACATTGGATGTGTTCTCATCCTCCCGGATCTCAAAGCCGAGCACATCCCGGTAAAAGCGGATCATCGCCGCCATATCGCGGACAAACAGTCCGAATCCGTCCAGCTTCATATTCACTTCTCCTCTTCCGCAGCAGGTGCTTATTTCAGATGCAGATACAGTGTGATCATATCTTCCGCCTGCACAAAGCCGTTTTTCAGATAGAACGCTTCGCTCGGATAACCTCTTGTCGTATTCAGCACAACGGCCGCACAGAAGCGGCTTTTCATTTCCGCGATAATATGCTGCATCAGGATACTGCCGATTCCTCTGCCCTGCGTTTCATATGACACACAGAATTCGTCGATCACATACTCCCTGCCGTAGAGATAGGTCATCAGTCTTCCGGCCGCAAAGCCGAGAATCTGCCCGTTCTCCTCACAGACATATCCGTATGACATCGGCGTGCACATCAGCTCCCGCACACGGGTCTGTGCCAGCTCCGCGGTCCACTGCTCATGCCACGGCGGTGCGGAAAACGCACTGCAGTATACCGCCGCACAGGCCTGCAGATCTTTTTCATGATAAGGTCTTATCACTGGATTCTCCTGTCAGATAATCGTTTGGTATGAAATGCCCTGTCCGCAGTTTCCGCCGGCGTCAGATCGTCCCAAAAGTGCCTCATTCCGCACATTTCCTGCGTTCCATCTGCAGGCATTTCCATTTTTCTCCGAAAGCCTCAAAATATTCCGGTTCGTCTGTTTCAACCACGCGGAATCCCGCAGACTGATAGCATTTCAGTGCCGGCAGATTGTTTTCAAAAACGCCGAGAGAAACCGTTTCCGCACACAGTATTTCAGAGGCATACCGTACCGCAAGCTCCATCAGCTGTTTCCCGCAGCCCCTGCCGCGCTTCCGGTCGCTCACAATGACAAATCCGGCGCGTACGATCCGCTTTTCCGCATCCGTCATCCGCAGAATCAGATGTCCGGTGATGCCGTCCGCATCGACCGCCGTCAGAATCTCCGGATGCACATGAGCCGTCATCCTTTCATAAAGCGCATTCATATCGTCTGCCGTGACCGGGAAACGCTCGTACCAGTGTGCGCTCCATTTCCGCATCGCTCTTTCGTCCGCGATCCATTTCACAATTTCTTCCGCATCAGACGCCTGATACGGCCGCAATCTCATCATACCGTCACCCTGCTTCACCGTTTGCGAACAAGTCTGACCTGTGCTTCCCGCAGGGCTTGCGCCAGTGCGGCGATATCCGCCGCGGTGTTCTCCGCACAAAGGCTCACGCGCAGGGTGCTGTCCGCAGCGTCCTGCCGGATGCCGAACGCCTGCAGCACGCCGCTCTGCTTTCCCTTTGAACAGGCGGAGCCGCTCGAAACATAGATCTCACGCTCCGCGAGAAAATGCAGCATGGTCTCAGAGCGAAGCCCTTTGACCGAGAAGCTCAGGATATAGGGCGAACCGTCCGGCGGCGACTGCACCGTGACGCCGCCGATCGCGGAGAGCAGCTCCGCTGCCGTCTGCCTGAGTACAGAGACAGCTTCATACCTTGCGGCAGCGGTGCCGGACAGCTCCGCACAGACCGCACCGAAGCCCGCGATCAGCGGAACGGACTCTGTTCCGGCACGCAGGCCGTTTTCCTGTTCGCCGCCGGTCAGAAGCGGCTTTAGGCGGATGCCCTTTTTGTGATACAGCGCCCCGATGCCCTTTGCCGCGTGGACCTTGTGTCCGCTGACCGTCAGCAGATCGGCATGCAGCTTTTCGGGCGTAAAGGGCAGCTTCAGAAAGCCCTGCACCGCGTCACAGTGCGTGATGACATCGGGGTGTTCCCTTTTGATCTGCGCAAAGGCCTCCGCAGCCGGCAGCACCGCGCCTGTCTCATTGTTGACCAGCATCATGCTGACCAGACAGGTGCTGTCATCCACAGCGGCCGCAACATCTTCCGCGTACAGTCTGCCGTCTTCGCGGGGAGACACGCGGATGACCTCAAATCCTTCCTCTTCCAGCCGGTCAAACGCGGCACGCACACAGGCGTGTTCCACAGCCGTCGTGACGACGCGGCGGCGGCGTTTTCCGTAGACGGCGGCAGCACCGCGGACCGCGAGGTGATTGCTTTCCGTCGCGCCGGATGTAAAGGTCAGCGCGGAAGGCTCACAGCCCAGCGCCGCAGCGATCTGCTTTCTCGCCCGCTCTGCGGTCTGCTCCGCATCCAGGCCGAAGGAATGCAGGGAGGACGGGTTGCCGTAATGCTCGCGCAGTGCGGAGTCCATCGCAAGGATACATGTCTCTGACGGCTTTGTTGTCGCAGCCGAATCCAGATAGATCATGGCGGAATGTCAGTCTCCTCTCCTGTAAAATCTCATATCCTTTTTATTATACCACATTTCACGAAAAAAAGCAAAAATAAATTTTTCAGAAAAATCAGAAAAAGTGCTTGACAAATCGGTGCCGATGTGCTATAATAGACAAGTCGTCAGGGATGACGGCAGAATATGCGGATATGGCGGAATTGGCAGACGCGCATGGTTCAGGTCCATGTGATAGCAATATCATGGAGGTTCAAGTCCTCTTATCCGCATCTGAAGCCCTCATACAGCGTATGAGGGCTTTTCGTTTGCAGGTGTAGTTTAGTGGCAAAACATCAGCTTCCCAAGCTGAGGTTGAGGGTTCGATTCCCTTCACCTGCTCCAGATCCGAAACCGCGCATTTGCTGTCCGGCAGATGCGCGGTTTTTTATTTGCAGCGGCGTGCGTCCAGCTCCTTTCTGAACTCCGCGCAAACTTTTTTTCAAAAACCCCTTGACAAATCCATTTATATTTGATACAATATAGTTGTGCAAAGCAAGAGAGGAGGCGAAGACATGGAATATGACTACCGTGAAGCCATGAAGCTGGAGCACCAGCTTTGCTTCCCGCTCTATGCCGCGGCACGCACCGTGACCGCGCTGTATACACCCTTTCTGAAGCCGCTTGGCCTGACCTACACACAGTATATCCTGTTTCTGGTGCTGTGGGAGCAGGACGGTCTGACCGTCGGCGAGATCTGCAGGCGGCTGATGCTGGACAGCGGCACGCTCTCTCCCCTGCTCAAAAAGCTGCGTCAGCAAGGGTATCTCGAAAAGCGGCAGCGCAGCGATGACGAACGCTCCGTTCTCATCACACTGACGGAGAAAGGGCGCGCCCTGCAGGAGCAGGCAAAGGATATCCCGCTCAGAGTCGGACAGTGCATCCGGATCGCGCCCGAAAAAGCAGCGCAGCTTTATCAGCTGCTCTATGAACTGTTGGAAAACCGGTACGCCGGAACGAAAGGAGAATGACCCCATGAAAACTGTTTACGATTTCACTGTGAGAGACCGCAAGGGCGCAGAGGTCAGTCTGCGGGACTACGAAGGCAAGGTGCTGCTCATTGTCAACACCGCGACGGGCTGCGGCTTCACGCCGCATTATGAACCGCTGGAAGCCATGTACCGCGATCTGCGTGACAAGGGCTTTGAGATTCTGGACTTCCCGTGCAATCAGTTCGCAAATCAGGCGCCCGGAGACGACGAGGAGATCCACAGCTTTTGCACGATGAAATTCGGCACCGAATTCCCGCAGTTCGCCAAGATCGACGTCAACGGCGACAGCGCAGAGCCGCTGTTTGCGTTTCTCGCAGCCGAAAAGCCCTTCGCCGGCTTCGGCAAGGGGCTGAAAAACGCCGCGCTCAGCAAATTTGCCGGCCTGAACAACAAGAAGTTCGGAGACAAGGCCTATATCAAATGGAATTTCACCAAGTTCCTGATCGGCAGAGACGGCACGGTCCTTGCGCGGTTTGAGCCGACAGACGATATGGAGGATGTCAGAAAAGCCGTGGAAGAACTGCTGGGGTGACAGGCATGGCAGCAGAGTTTGATCTGCAGGCATATCTCACGGCCGGTGTGGAAAAGATCGTGGCGGGCGCGGTCAGAGCGACGCTCAGGAACCCGAAGGAAAGCGCCTTTATGCTGAAATTCGCGGCCGCTGCCCGTGCCGCCTCCGGAAAGCGCCGGAAGGCGGAGACGCAGGGAGAGCATATCCCGCCGTTTCTGATC
>JAGDBX010000022.1 GCA_018110935.1 Oscillospiraceae bacterium | reverse complement strand
CTGCCCAGCTCACAGACGGAATCCTCTGCAATCAGCAGATTGTAGTACCCGACCGGCTTCCCCTGCTCAAACCACCCGAACATCGGGCGGTGCTGCTCCCGCAAAAGGTACAGCAGCCTCGCTTCATCCGTTGCAAACGCCGTAAAACGCGGCGCATTTTCCGCCGTAAAGCCGAATGTATCCGCGACCGTCTGAAAGCTCCTCCGGATCACCTGCACACAATCCGGGATGTCCGTTTCCGTGATTGCCCGAATCATATCGAATGAACCTCCTCTGTCACCATGTTTTCAGAGACGGATTGACATAGTGATTGAACTGCCGCTCATGCGACAGCGTGGTGTTCATATAGTGCCCGCAGTAGCAGGTGCAGTCGCCCTCCAGTTTGCCGAGTCTTGCCAGTGAGGCGCGCATATCTTTGATATTGCCGCCCTTGAAATCCACTCTGCCGACACTGTCGCGGAAGAGCGTATCGCCGGTAAACAGCAGGTCTTCATGCCGGAAGCAGCAGCCGCCCGGCGAATGCCCCGGCGTGTGCAGCACCGTAAAGGTCAGCTCATCGGAGAATTTCAGGCAGTCGCCCTCCTCAAATGTCCGGATGCCCGCCGCGTCGGGGCAGCGGTACTGCGCGCCGTAGCCGAGCTGCACCGCGAGCGAATATTCCGACGACAGCACCATATCGCGGTCAAGCGGATGCACCCAGAGCGGAATGCCGGTCGCTTCCATGATCTCCGACGCGGCGCCGAAGTGGTCAAAATGCGCGTGCGTCAGCAAAATGGCCAGCGGCTTCAGCTCCTGCCGCGACAGCTCGCTTAAAATATACTGTCCCTCCGCGCCCGGATCGACCAGCACGGCGTTTTTGTTGTCATCATATACGATATGGCAGTTTGCTTCCAGATCTCCGACCGGAAGCGTCAGAACTTGCAGCATAAAGTGCTCCTTTCAGTCCGCAGACATCACAGTCAGCCGCTCCGTCAGCATGCGGTAAGCAGCATCCCAATCCTCCTGCGGGTCAAACAAATACAGATGCCGGAGACCGAGGTTCTCCAGCACGCCGATCTCCCTGCTCTGCCGCTCTTCCAGCGCCGCGATATAGCCGTCAAAGCCGGTCAGCCCGTGCGCTTTGCCGTAGCTGCCTTTACAGTGGTAGTCCGTGACGGCATTGAGCCATTCCTCCCCGCGTTCGGGCAGCGCCGCACGGATCCTGCCGGCAATATGGCTGTTCCGCAGATAGACGACGACAGGGTTCAGCGGGGAAATGATCTCCGCGATTTTTCCGACGTATGCGGCAGATTCTGCCGGTGTCTGATTGAAGCGCATCATCGTCTCGCACATCGGATTCTGCAAAAAGACGCAGTTGAACACATAGCGCCGCGTTCCGATGCCGGAGACAAACCGGTGCCACTTGTCGAGCATCAGCGGCTTTTCCGTCTCCCACGGCAGAAAGTCATAGATTTTGAACAGCAGCAGACGCGCAAACAGCGGCGTCTCCCGAAAGGCGGCAAGCGGTACCAGATGTCCGTTCATCAGCGGTTCGGCGGCCGCGAGAATCTGCCGCTGCTCCGCTCCGGAAAAACCGGCAAGCGATGCCTCATCCAGAAAGGCGTGAAATTCATAATCGGCAGGGTGATTGCCTGTTCCCTCGTCCACGGCAGTCATGCCAAAGCGCTCTGCGATGAACTTTGCCGCCGTGCTCTTGCCGGAGCAGGGCAGCCCCTCCACCAGAATCAGTCTGTGCTGCATCGGGCAACGCTCCTCTCAGTACGCGGCACGCTCTGCGGAAATGACATCACGCACTGCAAGCAGCTTGGTCAGCAGTCCCGTCAGCACCTCGCGGGAGCCGACCGAAACGGTCGCCTCCAGCAGCGCGTTGCCGTTTTTCAGCATATGGAAGTTGAAGTTGGATACAGGAATATGCGCCTCGTTCAGCACCGCGGTAATGTCGTTCAGCAGACCCATGCGGTTGACGCACAGCACCTCGATCTTGACCTGCATTTCTGCGGCCGGCGCGTTCGACGCCCACTGTGCGGGAACCCAGCGGGAAAGTTCCTCCGGATCGCCGCGCTGAAGCGCCTCCTTGTATTTTTTACATTCCTGCGTGTGAATGGATACACCGTGTCCCATCGTGGAGAAGCCGATGATCTTTTCCCCCTGCAGCGGCGAACAGCAGCGCGCCAGCTTGACCTCCACATTGGCGATGCCGTCCAGAATGACGCCGGAGCTGCTCTTGACCGGCTTGCGGAGCGCCTCAGGTGAAACGCTCTGCGGCTCGGATGACGCGCCGTAACGGCGGATATAGCATTCCCGCAGACGCGGCAGCAGCTTTGTCAGGGAGAGGCCGCCGTAGCCGATCGCCGCGTAGAAATCGTCAAGCGACGAACAGTTTGCCGGACGGATATCCTCCTTCACGATCGTCATCAGCTGTTCGGGTGTCGGCTGAATGCGCATTCTGCGGCATTCATGCTCCACCTGCGCCCTGCCGTTGACAATATTCTCCGGCCTGCGCTCATGCTTGAACCACGAACGGATATTGGCGCGCGCCTCGTTCGTCTTGACCTTGTCAAGCCAGTCGCGGTTCGGTCCCTTGTTCCGGTCCTTGCTCGTGATGATCTCGCAGACCTCGCCGGTGTTGAGCTGATAGGACAGCTGCACGATCTTCCCGTCCACCTTCGCCCCGACGGTGCGGTGTCCGATCTCCGTATGGATATGGTAGGCAAAGTCGATGACCGTGGACCCGACCGGCAGACTGATCGGATCGCCCTTCGGCGTCATGACGACAATGTCGTCCGGCGCGATGTCATTCTTGATCGTGTTGACAAGCTCCTCCGGATCATCGCTCGCCTGCTGTGTCTCCAGCACCTGACGGATCCACGCGATGCGGGAATCCAGAACGGTCTTGCCCTGAATGCTCTCCTTGTACTTCCAGTGCGCGGCAACGCCGTATTCCGCGTTTGCGTGCATCTCCCATGTGCGGATCTGCACCTCGAACGGAATACCCTCCTTGCAGAGCACGGAGGTGTGCAGCGACTGATACCCGTTCGGCTTCGGGTTTGCGATGTAATCCTTGAAGCGGTTCGGGATCGGACGGAACATATCGTGGATCATGCCGAGCACGCTGTAACATTCGGTGACGGTCGTCACGATCACACGGACCGCGTATTTGTCATAGATCTCGTCTATGCTCTTGTGATGCACATAGACCTTTTTATAGATGCCGTAGATGCTCTTGACTCTGCCGTCGATCTGCGGCGGAGACACAAAATCCAGCGAACGGAAGCGCTCCGCGATGCGGGACTTGATCGACTCAATGAACTCCTCGCGCTGCTGCTTGTTGTTCTCAAGCAGATTTTCGATCTCCTCATAGGCATACGGATCAAGGAAGTAGAAGGAAAGGTCCTCAAGCTCCTCCTGCACGGAGGTGATGCCGAGGCGGTGCGCGATCGGCGCATAGACATTCATCGTCTCAAAGGCGGTGTTGTGCTGCTTGTGCTCGGGGCGGTATTTCAGCGTGCGCATATTGTGCAGACGGTCCGCGAGCTTGATGATCATGACGCGGATGTCCTGAGACATCGCGAGCAGGATCTTCATGACATTTTCCGCCTGCTGCTGCTCCTTGCTGAAGGTCGGCACCTTGGCCAGCTTTGTCACGCCGTCCACCAGCATCGCGACATCGTGGCCGAAGCGCTTTTTCACATCGTCCAGCGTCGCGGCGGTGTCCTCGACCACATCGTGCAGCAGCGCCGCGCAGAGCGTGTCGGTATCCATGCCGAGCTCCAGCAGAATATACGCGACAGCGACCGGATGCACGATATACGGCTCACCGGATGAGCGTGTCTGCCCCTTGTGACACTGTGCCGCGTATTCATACGCCGCGATCAGCTTGGAAATATCATACTGACGGTCATCCGTCAGTATTTTGCCGACGATCATATCGATCGTATAGGTCCTGTCCTGTAAATCAGGCATAAGCGTCCTCCTCTCCGGTGTGATTCCGCGCTGTTAGTGTGCTGTGACGGGATCCTGCCGGTCCCGTTCTGTTTTCCGTTCCGGCACGCCCGGTTTATCTGTCCTTGTCCGCCTGCTGTCCGTACAGCAGCAGACGCTGTTTTTTCTCTTCATATTCCGCCTGTGTCAGCAGGCCATCCGAGAGCTGCCGCTCCAGCGCGCCCAGCTCCTGTTCCAGCATATCCGCGGAAAGCGTTTCTGTATTCGGGCTGCTGAAATATTTTTTCTTCTGCACGATGCCCCAGGCCAGCAGACAAGCGCCGAAGACAGCCAGAGTGATACCGGCTGTCTCGCCGGTTCCCTTGAGCAGATCCGCATAAATGCCCTTGAAGATGAGCGGGAAAACCAGAAGGACATCCAGCAGATTGATTTCCGGTGTTTCCGGTTCGGCATACTTCCACGCGAAATAAACGACGATGCCGAACAGGATCAGAAAGCTGCCGCCGATGATCTTCGCCCAGACGGCACTCTCACCCGGCACAGTTTTCCTTTTGGGGTGTTTTCGGAACCGGAAAACCAGTAAAAGGACTGCAGCCGCCAATGCGATGAATGCCATATCCGTTCACCCTCCCGCACAGTCATTTCGCGGCAGAGACTCCGCCCGCAAGGCGCAGAAGCTCCAGATAACATTTCGATTCCGTGAGCTCGCGCTTTTCCCTGACCGGCAACCGCGTCAGCGTATCGGCCGCCGCGTCATAGCGCATCAGGCCGAGCTCGCTGAAAATATCCGCACACACTCTCGCTCGGCAGCGGTTCATACCGGATGCCGCCAGCATCGTGCAGATCCGCGTGACCGATACCGGCTGTTCGCCGGCCGCTTTGTAAACCGCGACCAGATCGGCCCTGTGCGGACACATCCGCTGATAATAGGCGGCGGGAAGTTCCTCGCCGCGGCGCCAGCTTTCATAGGCTGCCTGCGCAGCAATCGCCTGCTCCTGTGCCGTTTCTGACACGCGCCAGTCCTCGACGCGCAGGCTCAGAAGATCATTTCCGTTATACTGCCGCACCTCTGCGGAAACAAGGAAATCCAGCACCGCACCGGGCTGAATCCCCGTTTCCTCCGGCGACATCCGGAAGAGCACCGCGTCAAGCGATACGCGGTCCCTGCGGAGCTGCAGCTTCGTGTGCGCGCCGCCGGAGAGCGGATACAGCGCACCGACCTGCATTTTTTCGAGCACAAACAGCGGCTTTTCGTTTCCTTCGCCGAACGGCTCCAGAATCGAAAGTCCGCCGACATTCTGCACAGTCAGCTCCTGCGGGGAGACAGTGCCCTCCGCGTGAACGGTCAGCACAGGCATCACGGGGTTGTGTTCCGCCGCATACCGCTGGATCGCGGCACAGAACGCCGGCTGCTCCGCCTCCGATACGGTAAAGCCGCCCGCGCCGGGATGCCCGCCGTACCGGATCAGATGATCCGAACAGGCGCGCAGACATTCAAACACGGAAAAATCACCGAAGCCGCGCGCGGAGCCGCGGTAGCCATCAGGCTCCCGGGACATGAGAAAGCAGGGCTTTCCGAACCGTTCCAGCAGGCGTGCGGCCACGATCCCGATGACGCCGTGATGCCAGTTTTCTCCCGCAAAGACCAGAACCCGCTGACAGACCAGTGACGGATCAGCCGAAATGCGGTCAAGAATCTCCCTGAAAATGACCTGCTCGGTCTCTCGCCTGTCCTGATTCAGCGCGTGGATCTGACCGGCGAGCAGCTGTGCCTCGTCCGGATCGTCCGTCAGGAACAGCTTTGCCGCCAGCGAAGCCGACGCAAAGCGTCCGGCGGCGTTGATGCGCGGGATCAGCTGGAAGGAGGCCGCCGTCGCGGAGACGGGCTTGCCCTCCTCAATGCCGCAGACCGCCATCAGCGCGATCAGGCCCATGCGCTCGGTGTTGGCGAGCAGTTCCAGACCGCGCCGGACGAGAAAACGGTTTTCACCGTCCAGCGGCATCACATCGGCAATGGTCGCAAGTGCCGCCAGATCGCCGAACTGCTCCAGTGCCGGCTCCGTTTCGCCGCCGTCCAGCGCCGCGATCAGCTTCAGCACGACGCCGGCGCCGCAGATCGTCTTATACGGGGAAAGATCGTCCGGCCGGTAGGGATCGACGACCGCAGCAGCCTCCGGGAGTTCATCCCCGGGGCGGTGATGGTCGGTCACGACCAGCTCCATGCCGAGCGAGCGGATCAGCTTCGCCTCCTCGATCGCGGAAATGCCGTTATCGACCGTGACGATGAGATTCACGCCCTCTTCCGCCAGCTTCCGGATGCGGTCCTCCCGCATTCCGTAGCCCTCTGTCCGCGTCGGGATATACCAGATCACATCGGCGCCTGCACAGCTGAGCCAGTCAGTCAGCATGACCGTCGATGTCACGCCGTCACAGTCGTAGTCACCGTAAACACAGATGCGCTCCTCGTTCTCGACCGCCGCGAGAATCCGGTCTGCCGCCGCCTGCATATCCGTCAGCAGAAACGGATCGGAAAGCTCCGATGTATCAAGCATTTTCTGTGCGGCTTCCACCGATGTCACGCCGCGTGCCGCAAGCACCTTTGCGCAGAGCTGCGTGATGCCGCCCTGCCGCTCAAGCTGCTCCGCCTTTGCCGTGTCCGCTTTCCCGATCTTCCAACGCTTCGGCAATCCTGCCACCTCCGTTCCGGCGCGGAAACCCCTGCGCCGTTCTCCGTTCCGGCTTCCAGAATGTGCCGGACTGTCTCACTTTATATTATAGCATTTTTCTGTCTGAAATGCAAGATGCTGTGTGCTGTTTCCGTAATACTGAAAACAGATTCCGGCCGGCGCTCAGGTTCACGGTCCGGAATCCTGCATTACGGATACAAAAGCCCCCGCCTGCCGGCGGGGGCCGCTTAAATCAATGGAATTCGGCGTTCGGATTCAGCGCGGCGGGAGATTTCCAGTGGATCCCGTAGTCGCTCCGCAGAATCAGCCGCTTTGCCATCCAGTATTCCTTGCAGTAATCGTAATAGCCGCGCTCATGCTCCAGCGCTTCGTCGATCTTTTCCTCCAGTTCATAGCGGATCGCGAGATACTCAGGCGTCATTTCAACCGGATCCGTCACGGTTTCGTCACGGTTTTCCATCACTTCTTCGTAAACCGCCGCAAAATCCTCCGCACCCAGATCGGCTGTCAGCTCCGCTTTGATCTCCTCGCTGATGCCGCCCGCTGTCCGGAGCGCATAGCTGCACATCATGTAAGCGCTGTCCTTGAGATCCAGCAGCTCGCCGTTCTCCAGCACCGTGACATTCTGCTTCAGCAGCTCCTTGACGCATCTGTGCGCACTTCTGGCATAGGTGAAGGCCTCCGGCCAGAAAGACGCCTCCGCGTAGGTCGAGGCCGTATCCTGACAGTAGCGCAGGCTGTCCGACCACTTTCCCTCCGCGCGGAGCAGAGAAAGGGCGTTCTTGCTCTGGACGATCGCCGGATGCGCACGCCACGGATCAAACTGCATCAGGTGAAACTGCTGCACCAGAATGCAGGCATAGAGCAGATCGACCGCTACATCAACCGTCGCGTGGGCAGAAAACGCACTGCTGACGCGCTCCAGCATCCGCTCACTGAACCAGACGCCGACATCCGCGGCGCGCTGTTCGTTCAGAAGATCCAGATAATTCATCAGTTCTTTCTGCTTATCCTGCTCAGAGAGATCCGCGCTGTGCAGATGCTGTTCGAGCGTTTCCCCGCGGCTGCGGAGTTCCTCCTTCGGGATGGCCGGTGCCTCCTGTGAATACATCATGATTTCTGCCTCCTTTGCGGTGAATGCAGCCGGAATCCGAACTCCGGCGGTTTTGCTTGTTTTGTATATCATACCATAAATTAGTCATATTGTCAAGCGAAATCCGGTCGGTTTCACAACTTTCCGCCTGATAACCGCCGTACCGTCCCGCTCTCGGAGCAGCCGTTCCGCTCATCCGCCGCCGCAGGCTGAAAAATGGTGGATTCACCGCGGAACTTCTGCCGGAAATTGTGCAAAAAAGAGAAAATTCATGCGGTCTCCCCGCGGTGCTTGCGTATCCGCGTGAAATATGCTATACTTTTAGATAGTCTGTCCGTATCAGAACGGCAGAACGGGATAAATTGAGAATCAACGGAGGTGCCGTATGGCAGAGATCGAAAAGATCACAGAGGGCGAGCAGAATCAGGGCAGCCAGAATGTCAATCTGATCCTGAAAAATGAAGAGCATCATTCGGATGAGGTCGTCGTTTCTTTCCCGATGGTGTTCCGGAAGCTGAAAAAGTATTTTCTTGCGTGGTTTCTGACCGCTGTGGTTGTCGGCGGCATCATCGTAGGTGTCAGCATCATCTTCAGCACAAGATCGCAGACTCCGGTCGAGGCGCTGGTCAGCTTCTCGTATGACGGCATTGAAAAGGGCAAGGATCCCAACGGCGCGACATTCAGACCGTATAATCTCCTTGCAAACCCCGCTGTCATCCAGGAAGCGCTGGAAACCCGCGGCATGGATAAATCGCTGGTCGAGCTGGTCCGTCAGGGCATCGACATCGACAGCATCATCCCGAATGACGCGGTGGACAAGCTGACGACCTACGGCAAGCTCTATCAGGACGCAGCCTCCGGTCAGCTCAACGCGGCACAGCAGATGCTCGCGACCACATGGTATTCCACGCAGTACAAGATCACCTTCAATTTCTACGATGTCGGCATTTCCCGTGAGGATGCCGTTCAGCTCGTCAACGCGATCCTGGATTCGTTCCGCGGTTTCTTCTTCAAGAAATACGGCTACAACGATCCGCTCGGCGTGGCACTGGTTTCGAGCGATTACACCGAATATGACTACTCCGAAGCGCTGGATATGTTCAGCACGACGCTGAAGGCACTGAAGCGCTACATCAACAATCTCGCGACGGATGATACCACGCGCTTCCGCTCTACTGAGACCGGCTACACCTTTGCCGATCTGCGTGAGTCGGTCGATACCGTCCAGAACATGGACATCGCCATGATCGATTCCTATCTGAGAACAAATAACATCTCCAAGGATCCAGAGCGTCTGCAGGCCTACTATGAATACCGGATCGAAGAGCTGAACCGCACGCTCAAAACGCAGGAAGATCATCTCGCGACCGTGCAGGAGCTGCTGAAAAACTATCAGAAGGATCAGGTCATCATCTTCACCAACGACCAGATGAACACGCAGTCCAGCATCGCGTCTGATGAGTATGACAAGCTGATCAACCGTGTCAGCAATGCGTCGAACGATATTGCGGAATCCAAGCAGTCTATCGAGTACTACAACGACAGACTGTCCACGCTGAACCGCAATTCCTTCGGCAGCAGCTCCAAGGTCACGCGTGTTGAAAACGATCTGGCAAAGCTCAATGACAAGGTCAATACACTGGTCGATGTGACCAAGCTGACCGCAGACGACTATTTTGAGAATGTCTCGCTCGCGAACGCCTACAATGTGCTCGTGCCGGCCACATCTGATGCGTTCTCCGTCATCAAGACCGGTATCAAGAAGGTTCTCTATCCGGTGTTCGGTCTGGAAATGGTAATGTTCCTCGTGTATCTCGGCATCGCATTTGTGACGGCGGTCACGGAAGACTACCGCCGCCGCCACACTGCTGCCGTTGAGGATTCCGAGCCAGCAGATGCCGGTGACGATCCGAAGCAGGATTCATCAGCCGGCGACAAGCAGGAAAAAACGAAAAAGAAATAAACCGCAGCAATAAAAGAGCCCGCTGATTCATTCAGCGGGCTCAAATTGTAGATAAAGTGTCTCCGACGGATTCAAGATGCGGGGGATTCCGCGCTCTGCGGAGCGCGTCCAGAGGGCGCCGCCCTCTGGACGCCCGCGAGCTTTTGAAAAAGCGCGACTAAATCTTTAATTATGGGCACACGAACAGATTGCCCCCGCCGTCAGGCGGGGGCTTTGCTTTCAAATGAAACGCAGCAATCCGAAATCACGTATTTACGTCATTTTTCAGTCGATCGACTTCATCGTCGGGAAGAGCAGCACATCGCGGATGGACTGGCTG
Organism: Oscillospiraceae bacterium; assembly: GCA_018110935.1. Lineage (GTDB taxonomy): Bacteria > Bacillota > Clostridia > Oscillospirales > Ruminococcaceae > Firm-04. The sequence goes on along the minus strand of JAGDBX010000022.1, from coordinate 55 downwards.
TTTGTCAGCAGCATGACCAGACGGTCAATGCCGTAGCCGATACCGCCCGTCGGCG
>JAGDBX010000021.1 GCA_018110935.1 Oscillospiraceae bacterium | reverse complement strand
GGTCGAGCTTTTTCAAAAGCTCGCAGGAGTCCAGAGGGCGGCGCCCTCTGGCCGCGCTCCGCAGAGCGCGGAATCCCCCCTAAAAAAGCATCGCGCCGCGATGATCATAATGGGGCGCTGCCCCATACCCCGCTCAAGGGACAGTGTCCCTTGAGAATTCCATTACAAAAGTTTTGGTCGAGCTTTTTCAAAAGCTCGCAGGTTCTTAGGGCAGAGCCCTAAGTCGCCGCCCGCAGGCGGCGAAACTCCCCCGCATCAGAAGAGCCCGGCGGGCTTGGGGGACTGCCGCAGGCCGTATTATTACAATGATCTCATCTGTTTTCGGAATCGCTGTTGTCGCGCTTCCTGCCGGCATTATCACCGCCGGTTATATGGATGCGCTGAATGAAGAAAAGAAACAGATACAGAATGAAGGGGAACAATCATGAGCAAGACCGCACTTCTCGTCATGGAAATGCAGAACGACTACTTCTGGGAAAAGCGTCAGCCGAAATTCACCTATGACGGCGAAACGCTGCTTCAGAATATCAACGCCGCGATCGGCCGGTATCAGGCGGAGGGCTGCGACGTGATCTATATTCAGCAGGTCTTCCCCGATACGCCGACCAATCAGCTGGTGTTCGGCTTCAATATGACCGGAACCGAGGGCGCTGCGCTGCATCCCGCGCTGAAGATCGTCTCCGGCTTCCGCTTTGAAAAAAACATTGCCGATATCTTTCAGGATGAGAAGATCCGCGCATTTCTGACCGAAAAAGGCTATGACAGCTACCTGCTCTGCGGCGTCGATCTCTGCGGCGGTATTCTGGCGACGGCAAAGGGTGCGCGGGAGACCGGCGCTGCCGTGACCGTTCTGACAGACTGCTGCGGAACACGCTTTGATGCGCGCAAAACCGGAGAGGCAAAGGCTGCGCTCCGGATGTGCGGGGCGATGCTCGCGCAGCAGGGGGAATCCGTATGATCGTCAGACCTTACCGGGCGGCGGATCTGCCGCAGATGCTGGAGATCTGGAACGAGATCGTGGAGGCGGGCGACGCCTTCCCGCAGGAGGAGCCGCTGGATGCGGAATCGGGCGCGGCGTTTTTCGCGGCGCAGACCCTGACGGCGGTCGCGGAGGAACACGGCGCGCTGTGCGGGCTGTATATTCTTCACCCGAACAACATCGGGCGATGCGGACATATCTGCAACGCGAGCTACGCGGTGAAAAGCAGCTGCCGCGGCAGACACACCGGCGAGGTGCTTGTGACTGACTGCATGAAGCGCGCGGCAGAGGCGGGATTCCGCGTGCTGCAGTTCAATGCGGTCGTGGAAAGCAATCTGCCGGCAAGGCGGCTTTATGAAAAGCTCGGCTTCCGTCAGCTCGGCGTCATTGAAGGCGGATTCCGCATGAAGTCAGGCGAATATGTCAATATCTGCCCGTATTATATCCCGCTGGCACAGGCACGGGACGGCCGTCTCTGACCGTCCGCTGACATCAAACAGAAGGAGGGCTGAACGATGCAGGAAAAACCGCTGCTGATCGCGGTCGTCGGAGCGACGGCCTCGGGCAAATCCGCGCTCGGCGCACAGATCGCGGCACATTACGGCGGCGAGGTCATCTCCGCCGATTCCATGCAGCTCTATGAGGGACTGGACATCGCAACAGCCAAACCGACAAAGGAGGAAATGCTCGGTGTTCCGCACCATCTGATCTCCGTGCTGCCGCCCGATCACGCCTGTTCGGTCGCGGAATATGTCGAAATGGCGCGGAAAACGATCGCGGATATCCTCTCACGCGGCAAACTGCCTGTCGTGGTCGGCGGAACAGGGCTTTACGCGGACGCGCTGCTTGACAACATTCAGTTTCCGGAGATCCCCGCGGACGCGGCGCTCCGCGAACGGCTGCACCGTGAGGCGGAGCTGTTCGGCAATGACGCGCTGCTCAGGCGCCTTGCCGTCTGTGATCCGGAAACCGCCGCCAGACTGCATGAGAACAATCTGCGGCGCATCATCCGTGCGCTGGAGGTCTTTGAGCTGACGCACATCCCGCTTTCGGAGCACGCGCGCCGTTCCCGCGCCGTGCCGCCGCCGTGGAATGTGCTGCGCATCGGCATTGCCTACAAAGAGCGCGGCCTGCTCTATGACCGCATCCGGCTACGCGTGGAGGAGATGTGTGAACGCGGGCTTGCCGATGAGGTGCGTGAGGAATACTTCTCCGGCAGAAGGCGCGATACCGCGGCGATGGCGATCGGCTACAAGGAGCTGCTCCCGTGGGTGCGCGGCGAGGAGCCTTTTGCGGACGGCATCGAGCGCGTGCGGCGCGAAACCTGCCGGTACGCGAAGCGGCAGGAAACATGGTTTCGGCGAAATGCTCAGATTTGCTGGATAAACCGCGATGAGAATTGTGAGAAGTGGGAAATTTTTACAAACTGCCAAAAAATCATAGAAAAATGCACTCCTATGTGATATAATGAATGTGTGTAACCGGTTTTGCGGGCGGAGTATACCCTTCCGCAGACAGGATGCGTGAATTCTCATCATGCAGAATCACACAAAACATACAGAAATGGGGCAAGTACATTTATGAACAACAAAGGACTCAACCTGCAGGATGTTTTTCTCAACCAGGCGCGCAAGGACCGTCTGCCGCTGACCATCTTCCTCACGAACGGCTATCAGTTCAAGGGTATCATCCGCGGCTTTGACAACTTTATTGTCATTCTGGAGACGGACGGCAAGCAGCAGCTTGTCTACAAGCACGCGATCTCGACGATCGTTCCCGCCAGAGCCATTTCGATCCTGGACGCAATGGAACGCGAGGGTGAATAATATCTCATGAATGAGATCACAACGCGGATCCTGAAAGCACTGCTGCTGGTGTTCGCGGTTGTTTTGGTTTTTTCCATTGTTTATCATCTGCTCTTTCAGGGCTACCGGACCGAGACCGCGATCTACTACGAGGTCAGCGATGCCTCGGTGTTTCAGGGCGTCTATATCCGCGACGAATCCGTTGAGCGCTTCAGCGGGCGCGGTGCCGTGCGGTACTGTGTCAGCGACGGCGCAAAGCTCGGCGTCGGCTCTGTGATCGCAGAGATCTACGAGAACGAGGAGCAGATCGACCTAAGACGCAGGATCGCCGAAAAGCAGGCAGAGCTTCAGCGTCTGACCAAGATTGAAAACCCCGGCACCAGCGAGAACGCACAGCCCAATCATCTGGCCTCGCTGATCGGGGAGCAGTACCGGACACTTGTGCAGCTCAGAGAGCGCGGCGACTATGACGCGCTGCGCGGCTGCAGGCAGGAAATGTCCGTGCTGATGAGTACTTATGAGAAAATCACCGATCCCGCGCTCGACCTGAGCGAACGGATCCGGAACCTGAAGGACGATATCGCGATTCTTCAGAGTCAGCAGACGGAGCCGCTGAACACCGTGCGGGCTTCGCGCAGCGCTTATTTTGTCAGCTTCATCGACGGCTATGAGGATACCCTCACCATGGAAGGTGTCCGCCGCCTGACGCCTGAACAGCTTGCTGCTGTCTCCGATGAGGGGAGCGGCGCGCAGGAGGGTGATGTCGGCGCGATCGGCAAGCTGATCGACGGCTACGCGTGGTATATTGCCGGCGTGTTTGACAACACAAAGCTGCGCCTCTCCGAGGGAGATACCGCCTCCGTGCGGCTGGAATCGCTCGGCAGAAAGCTGACGGTCACCGTGGAATCGCTCATTTCGGCGGGCGATGTCACCAGAACACAGGGTGTCTTCCGCTGCGAGCAGCTGACGCAGGAAGTCGTGCAGCACCGCACGGAACGCGTGGAGATCCTGCGCAAGACCGTTGAGGGCATCAAGGTCCCGCGTTCGGCCATCCGCTTCAAGGAGATCGAAGAAACGATCAAGAATGAGGACGGTACCACCTATACCCAGAAGACCAACTACAAGGGTGTCTATGTACGGATCGGCGAAACGGCCGAATTCCGCAAGCTCGATATTGTCTACGAGGACGAGAATTTCTATCTCTCCTCGCTCAATGCCGGAAACGGATATGTCGCCCTTTATGACGATATTATCGTGAAGGGAGTGACGGCAGATGGAAGCTGACGCGATCGCAAAGGCGCAGCAGGCGGTCCTCACGCGTCTCGCGGAGATCCGGAAGCGGATCGCGTCCGCGTGTGAGGAAGCGGGCAGAGATCCGCAGGAGGTCACGCTGATGGCGGTCACAAAGACCGTCGATCCCGCGCTGATCAATACCGCGGTTGACGCGGGCGTCACGGTGCTCGGCGAAAACCGCGTGCAGGAGTATCTGTCAAAGCGCGATGCCTACCGCCGGAACGCCGAGGTGCAGTTCATCGGCCATCTGCAGACCAACAAGGTCAGACAGATCATTGACGGCGTTTCGATGATCCAGTCTGTGGACAGCCTGCATCTCGCGGAAGCGATTGACCGGGCTGCCGCCGCAAAGGGCATTGTCATGCCGGTGCTGCTGGAGGTCAATATCGGCGGGGAGCTGTCCAAATCGGGCGTGGATCCGGACGGACTGCTTCCGCTGCTGAAAGCGGCGTCCGCTTTCCCGCACATCACCGTGCGCGGACTGATGACGATCCCGCCGCCGGAAACAGACCGGAACGCGCAGGATGCCGTCTTTGCGCGCATGAAAGCGCTTTTTGATGCCGCGTCCGCGGAATTTCCGATGGATACGCTCTCAATGGGCATGAGCGGCGATTATGAATCTGCCGTCCGGCACGGCGCGACCGTTGTCCGCATCGGCAGCGCCCTCTTCGGCGCGCGTGTTTATCCGCAGCCGCAAAACTGAACTTTTCCGCCTCAAATCAAAACCGGAAAAAGGAGAATGGAAATGAAAATTGTTGATACCATCCGCGATTTCTTTGCACCGTCTGAAGACGACAGCTACGAAAGCGACTCTGCCCGCGAGCGCGAGGACAGAAGCGAATCCCGCTATGAGCGCGAGCGCAAGCCGGTCGAGCGTGAATATACCCGCGAGACCAGAACTGAGACCAGAGAGACCGCAGCACCCCGCGGCGGCTCTGAGTACGGCACGCAGCAGCGCGGCAAGGTCGTCAACATTCAGGCTACGGCACAGCTGCAGGTCGTGCTGGTCAAGCCCGAAGTCTTCACCGATGCCAAGCAGATCGCGGATCATCTGATCGCGAAGAAGACCGTCGTGCTGAATCTTGAGACCGCATCCGCGGAAAACAAGCGCCGCATCATTGATTTCCTGGTCGGCGTTGCCTACGCGAACGGCGGAAGCCTCAAGCCCGTCGCGAATCTGACCTATATCATCACACCGTATAATGTCGGATTTATCGGCGAGGATCTCGTCTCGGAGCTGGAGACCAACGGCGTCATCATGTGATCTCCGGGCGCCCTGCCGCGCCGGCATGATACAGAGAAAGGAGCATTCCAATGATTACGGCAAAAGACATCCAGAAAAAGAAGTTTGAAAAGGTCAAGTTCGGCTATGCGGTCGATGAGGTCGATGCGTTTCTGAAGCAGATCGCGGAAGACCTCGCGAAGCTGGAGAAATCCGCTTCCGAATCGGATGAGAAGATCAAGCTGCTTGCCGGCAAGGTGCGCGAGTATAAGGACACCGAGGATGATCTCCGAAATGCCCTGATCGGCGCGCAGAAGCAGGCAAGAGAGGTCGTTGAGGCGGCAAATGCAAAGGCTGCCGAGATCGAGGCGCAGGCGCGTGACCGCGTCGGCTCCGTTGAACAGCAGGCGATTGCCGAGCAGGAGGGCCGGCTCAAGGAGATTTCCGCGCAGGTCGAACAGGAGAACGCGGTGCTGGAGGCGACACAGCGTCAGGTCGCCGAGTTCAAGCAGACCGTGTTCGATATGTACCGTGCGCATCTGGCGTCGCTCGCAAAGCTGCCCGATACCGTGAAACCTGCGGAGAAGGCGGAGGCCGCAAAGCCCGCTGAACCGGAAAAGGCTGAGCAGAAGCCGGCAGAGCCCGAAAAGCCCGCCGACACCGAAAAGCCCGCGGAAAAACCTGCGGAGCCGGAAAAGCCGGCTGACGCTGAAAAGACTGACGAAAAGCCCGCCGATACCGAACAGAAGCCGGAGGAAAAGCCCGCAGAGCCCGAAAAAACGGAAGAACAGTCTGCGGAGGACTTTGAGCGCGAGGCCGCCGAAAAGGCAAAGGCCGCCGCGGAAGCAGTCCGTTCCGGTGCAAAGTCTGTTCCTGATCCGTTTGCCGACGGCGACAGAAGAAGCGCCCGCAATTCCGGCAGACGCGACGACAGACGGCGGCGTTCATAAGATCATAAAAAGGAACTTCGCTCCGGCGCACCGCCGCGCGGGTTCCTTTTTTTCGGGATGTTCCCCGCCTGCCGGTCTTGCTGTACTGCGGTTCATTGTGGGGGCGCTGCCCCCACGCCCCCGCCAAAGGGACAATGTCCCTCCGGCAGGGGTATGGGGACGGAGTCCCCATAGTCAGCCTCAGAGCAGCAGAACCGGCGGGTGCGGAACGGTCACAAAAGGAGATACCATGACGGCAATTATCATTACGGCGGCAATCGTGCTGCTGACGGGCATTGACCAATGGATCAAGGTCTGGGCGATCCGCAATCTGCAGGAGGCGGGACCGCGCAGCTTCCTGAAAATCGGGAGCTTTGACTGGATGCATCTGCGTTATGTAGAAAACAGCGGTGCGGCGTTCAGTATGCTCAGCGGTTCGCGGCTGTTTCTGATCGTCTTCCCGATCATTCTGCTGCTGCTTTCATGTTACCTGATGCTCCGTCTCGGCAGAAAGCACCGCTGGGTTTACCCTGCGCTGACGCTGATCACGGCTGGCGGGCTCGGCAATCTGATCGACCGCATTTTCCGCGGCGGCAAGGTCGTGGACTATCTTGATTTTCAGCTCATGCGGTTTGCGGTATTCAATTTTGCGGACATCTGCGTGACGCTCGGCGTGATGCTGACGATCATCGGGATCCTGTTCTTTGAAAAGGAGCTTCCCGAAGCAAAGAAGCTGAAAACGGCAGACCGCGTGCCGTATGCGCGGCTTGCGGCAGAACTGCCGGAGGCCGGAGAACTGCCCGAAGCGGGTGTGCTGCCGGAGGCGGATGAACTGCCGGATGCCCCGGCGGCGGAGCTTCTGCCTGCGGCGGAAGAGGAACAGACCGATGCCGGCGAATGAGCATCTGCTGACGGTTCCGGCGGAGGATGCGGGGCAGCGGCTTGACGCGTGGCTCGCGGCCTGTGAATCGCTGGCCCTGACGCGTTCGGCGGTGCAGCAGCTGACCGAAAAGGGCGCAGTGCTGCGGAACGGCAGACCGGCGAAAAAAAACGAGAAGCTCTCAGCAGACGACCGCATTTCCGTGACCGTACCGGAGCCGGAGCCGCTTGATCTGCAGCCGCAGAACATTCCGCTGGAGATCGTCTATGAGGACGATGATCTGCTTGTCGTCAACAAGCCGCGCGGCATGGTCGTACACCCCGCGCCCGGTCATCCGGACGGCACGCTGGTCAACGCGCTGCTGTGGCACTGCGCGGGGCGGCTCTCGGGCATCAACGGCATTCTGCGCCCGGGCATCGTGCACCGCATCGACCGCGACACATCGGGGCTGCTGATGGCCGCAAAGACCGACCGCGCGCACCTCGGGCTTGCGGAGCAGATCGCGGCGCACTCGTTCCGGCGGGAATACGAGGCGGTGCTGTGCGGGCGGCTGAAGAACGAATCCGGCACAGTGAACGCGCCGATCGGCAGAGATCCGAAGGACAGGCAGAAAATGTGCGTCACACCGAAGAATTCCAAAGAGGCGGTCACGCATTACCGCGTGCTGGCGCTGCTTGAACGGCACAGCTATGTCCGCTGCCGGCTGGAGACCGGCCGTACGCATCAGATCCGCGTCCACATGAAATATCTGGGGCATCCGGTGTTCGGCGATCCGGTCTACGGCAAAGCGGAAAAGCAGATTGCCGGACAGTGCCTGCACGCGAAAACGATCGGGTTTGTGCACCCGGTGACGGGAAAACAGATGAATTTTGACAGCGAACTGCCCGCTGATTTTCAGGCAGTCCTGCGTGCTGTCGGATACGGGGGCGGTACGGAATGAAGATCGGTGTGATCGGCTGCGGCAGCATGGGGAAAATGCTGCTGGAGCGGTTTTCCGCGGCGGGGACCGCGGCATCGGAGCTGTTTGCGGCGAACCGCGGCGCGGAGAAGCTGCGGGCGGTTTCCGGCATCTGCACGGTCTGCGGCAGCAATCGCGAAGCGGCGGAAAAGGCAGATATCCTGTTTCTCTGCGTGCGTCCGGCGGATATGAAAACGGTTCTGGAGGAGATCGGGCACAGCGTCAGGGAACCGGCGCTGACCGTCTCGCTGAACGGCAGCATTTCGTTCCGGCTGCTGGAGCAGTTTCTGCCCGGCAGGCTTGCAAAGGCGATTCCCTCAGTGACGGCGGAGATCGGCCGCTCGCAGACGCTTGTCTGCTTCAACGGCCGCGCGGACGATTCCGACCGCGAAAAGCTGAAAGCCGTGCTTTCCTGCATGGGCAGCGTGACCGAGCTGCCGGAGCGGGAAATGGGCATGGGCTCGGAGCTTGTGAGCTGTATGCCCGGATTCGTCGCCGCGATATTTGATGTGATCTGTCAGTCGGCGAAGCGGCACACCGCGCTGTCTGAAGAACAGATCGCGGAGATGGTCACGGAAACGCTCTGTGCGACCGGCGAGCTGATGCGCGCAAAGCAGATGTCGTTCCGTGAGGTGATCGGCCGCGTGGCGACAAAGGGCGGCATCACCGCGGAGGGAACGGCCGTGATCGCGGAACAGTTCCCGGCGGCTGCGGAGGAGATGTTCCGCAGGACACTTGAAAAACGGCGTATCACCGCGGAAAACGCGGAACGGCTGTTCACCGGCGCGGAGGCGGACTGAAGCGGCAGAGGTCATTCTGATCTGCGGAATAATCCGCTGCGGCAGGAGCAACTGTGCGCAGATGTTCACCCGCGAACGCCGCTGCCTGCGAATCAGGAAGGATAAAGGAGTCATTTCATGAACAGATCTCGCCCGTATGAAGGGCTGGCACTGATTACCGACCTTGACGGCACGCTGCTGCTGCCGGACAAGACGCTCTCTCCCGCCGATGCGGCCGCGATCGCGGATTTCCGCGAAAAGGGCGGCATTTTCAGCATCGCGACGGGCAGAGGCATACAGGCAACGCAGGAATACATCGACCTGCTTCAGCCGGATTTTCCGGCGGTGATGTATAACGGCGCGCTGGTCTATGATGCTGAAAAACAGGCTCCCGCCTACGCGGCGCATCTGCCCGCGGAGACCGGTGCGCTGCTCACCGAGCTGATGCGGGAGTTCCCCGCCGTCGGCACGGAGCTGCTGGATCTTTCCGGGGTATATGTCATTCAGGACGGCGAATACGAGCGCCGGCATCTTGCCATCACGCATCTGCAGATGAATCTGCGCAGCCTCAGCGATATGGAGCCCGCGAAGTGCATGAAGGCGCTGTTTGCGGGCTCGCCGGAGGATATTTCGCGGATGACGGAATATGTGCAGGCGGAGCGCTTTTCCGTTGTCAGTTTCACGCGCTCGCACGACTGGTTCCTTGAGATCCTGCCGCTTGCGGCAAACAAGGGCACGGCGCTTTCCCGCATCCGGCAGATGCTGCCCGCGGGGACATTCATCGGCGCGACGGGCGATTTTGACAATGATACCGCAATGCTGGAGGAAGCCGATTTCTGCGGCTGTCCGGCAGACGCGCAGGAGAGCGTGCTGGAAGCCGTGCGCGGCTGCGGCGGCTTTGTCGGAAGGAAAACCTGCGCGGACGGCTTTTTTGCCGAATGGACCGCGGCGTTTACGGACGCGGCGCAGCGCAGAAACGGCTGACCGCCGACGGCACGGAAACGGGGTGAAGAAATGGAACCGCATGACTACATCGTGGTGGATATCAGGGGCGATTACGCCTTTCTGCGGCAGACCGACGCGGAGAACACGGAGCTGTTTCAGGTCGCGGCGGCGCTGCTTCCGCCCGAAACCGACATCGGCACAAGGCTGCACGGCATGATGGGGATGTTTGAGATCGTCCCCTGAAGCAAAGAAAGAGGAGAGCCGAAGCTCTCCCCTGTTCCCTGTTCACATCATGTGACCGTTCTGCCGGATGGCAGCGCGCGCCTTTGTGACAATGGTCTTGTCGTTTTCATAGGTCAGCAGGCTTTTCGCGCGGACGATATCGACCCACCGGATGTCAGCGATCTCCTCCTCCTGCCGCACGAAATCATAGTTCCGTGCCAGCGCGAGAAAATAGACCACGATCTTCTGCGTGTCGCGTCTCGGGGAATAGGTCACGGTCTCCCGGAATGTCTGATCAATGATCACATCCAGACCCGTTTCCTCTTTGATCTCTCGCCGCGCAGTTTCCAGTTCCGTCTCATCTCCTTCTACATGACCCTTTGGAAACGACCAGTGGCCGCTGTTCACATGCTTGATCAGCAGAATCTCGATGTTGCCGTGAAACCGCCGATACACGATGGCGCCGCAGGATTTTTCATGCAGCATTCCAAAGTTCCTTTCCGTTATGGATTGTGATGGGTACTTGTTGATTTCATTATATCACAGTTTCCGGAATTTGTAAACACCTTTTTTCTCAGATCACCGGCGGAGCGATTCCGCAGAAAGGATAATTTTATGAAACAGTCAGCAAAAACGGCATTCAGCGCGGCAGATATCCTGCTCCCGCGCGCAGAGCATTTCTCGGAGGCGTGGTCTGTCTGCGCCTGTGACCAGTACACCGGCGAGCCTGAATACTGGGCAGAAACAGACCGTCTGGCGGGCGAAAAGCCCTCAACGCTCCGGCTGATCCTGCCGGAGGTCTATCTTGAGGACGCCGATGTCGCCGACCGGATCGCGAAGATCCAGCAGTCGATGCGGGATTATCTGGAAAAGGGCATTTTCCGCGAGCTGAAGAACGCGATGGTCTATGTGGAGCGCATCCAGAGCGACGGCAAGTGCAGAGCGGGACTGGTCGGAAAGATCGACCTTGAGCAGTATGACTACACGAAGGGCTCGGTCACACCGGTCCGCGCGACGGAGGCAACCGTTGCGGAGCGCATCCCGCCCCGTATGCGCATCCGGCGCGGCGCGGCGATGGAACTGCCGCATATCATGATCCTGCTGGATGACGCGGACAAAACCGTCATTGAGCCGCTGGAAAGCGAAAAGGACAGCATGGAGCTGCTCTATGACACAAAGCTGATGCAGGGCGGCGGTTCCATCCGCGGCTGGCTGATTCCGGCGGCGGAGCAGGAACGGATTCTGGATGCCCTGACGGCGCTCGGCGATCCGAAGCGCTTTGCGGAGGGGAACGCGCCGCTGGTTTACGCGATGGGTGACGGCAATCACTCTCTTGCGACCGCAAAGGCGTTCTATGAGGAATGGAAGGCGGCTAATCCCGGTGCGGATACAGAAAACGCTCCGCAGCGATACGCACTGGTCGAACTGGTCAACCTGCACAGCCCGGCGCTGGAATTTGAGGCGATCCACCGGATCCTGACCGGCATTGACGCGAAAAAGCTGTTTGCGGACATGACTGCCGCGCTCGGTCTTGCAGAGGGCGCATCGGATGCCGCACAGCAGTTCACGGTCATTCTGGACGGCAAAAAGACGGTTTACTCAGTCACAAAGCCGACCTCGAATCTGACCGTCGGCAGCGTGCAGGGCTTCCTCGATCAGTGGCTGAAGGAAAACGGCGGCAAGATCGACTATATTCACGGTGCGGAGGTTGTTGAGAACCTTGCGAAGGCAGAGAACAGCATGGGCATTCTGCTGCCGGATATGCTGAAATCCGAGCTGTTCCCGACGGTGATCAAGGACGGTGCACTGCCGAGAAAGACCTTCTCGATGGGTCACGCGGCAGACAAGCGTTTTTACATGTAGGCACGCGCGCTCGGATGATTCTGATTTATCGCTTAAGAGAACCCCCGCCTGACGGCGGGGGTTTCTGCTCCCGCGGCAGAAGCAGAAACGATTCCGCGGCTTATGAATCCGGTCTGATTGCGCTTCGGTATCCTGTTTTTATCCTGTGTCCGACAGGAATTGTGGCTGGGCGCGGGGCGCGAATGAAAAGTGAGGGGAAACCGGCGGCGCAGCCGCCGGTTTCTTTCTGTTTCATCCCCGCAGGCGTCCTGAAAAACTCCTGCCTACGAGTTCCTGATTCCTCATTTTGCAGAGCCGCCGTGTTAAGAATTTGTGAAACGGGTTTACATCCTGCGGATTCTGTGGTATAATAATGTTGAATAAGCTAAAATCAATTCCCGGCTGAGGAGGAATGTCTATGGCCAGTATCTATACAGACGAGGCACGAGAAGCACGGTACGGCAAGCTCCGCATCAAACGGAACCGGTGCGAAAAATGGCTCGGCTGGATCATGTGGGCGATCTTGCTGATCGGCGCGCTCAGCCTGATCCCCGGGTTTGTGGACGGTCTGCTGGGCGGACTGTTCCGCGGAGAGCTGTTCACCTTCTTCGGTTTCCTCTTCTCCGTTGTGAACTTCTGTGCCGCAGTCTACGCGGTCTATGCGAAAAAATGGCAGCATACCATCGCTGCGATCGTCCTGATCGCCGTGCTGGGCGCAATCACTGCCTCGATCAATTACAAAATGGCTGCCAGCACCTTCAATATCATTCCCCTCATCCCGACATTCTTCATCGACCGCGTCTGGGCAGAGCTTGAAAAAGAAGAGGGCTTCCCGCTTTTTGACATTTCCTACGCGGAACGGGAGGAGCGCCGCCGCAATATGGAAAAGCTGACGGAAGCGCGCGCGCTGCGTGCGGGATACCGCGTAGCACAGACCGAACAGACATCGGATATGTCAGATCTGCTGGACAGCGGCAGAGACGCGCCTGTCATGGCGGCTCATCCGCGCGGCTATCATGACCGGTATCAGGATTCACAGCAGATCACGGAGCCGTTCCAGGGCATCCGGAGCGGTGTGATGGACACGCTTGAGGATATCGGCGGAGATGTTCAGCCGGCTGCGCATCCGAAACCGCCGTCAGCAGTTTCCTCCTCCGTGCTTGCTTCGCTGGAAGCGATGGACAGCACCCCGGCTGTTCCCGGCAGACAGCCGGATGTTCCGGCAGCTTTCGGTCAGACGACACTCGGCGAGATCGGGCGCCCGGAGCCGGAGGGACTCTATGACCGCAGCGCAGACGACGAAATCAATGCTGCGCTCCGCACAATGAACGGGGATCGGAAGATCCCGCAGAATTAACTGAAAGGAAGGCGATCACTATGGCAAACCAGACACAGACAGGAAACCCGTTTGCGGAGGAGCAGCCGCAGCTCGTTCATCTTGAAAAGAATCAGTCTCATTACGAATACTGCCGGATGCAGATGCACGATATTGATGCGGCACACCGCCGGACATTCTTCCTGAATCTTGTCATCTGCATCGTTGTCAGCCTGCTGGCGATCTTCCAGATCTATATCGGCGGCTTCTCGATCACAGGCGGCGCGGGCCCGCTGCGTGCGGACCTTGCGGGCATGGACCGCTTCAAGACGGTTCTGACCTTCGGGATCGTGCAGATCCTTGTCTCTATGGTCGTCATGCTGCTCGGCTATCTGGCATGGGCGAATTTCCGGCTTCTCAATGTCGTGCTTGCCGTGTGGTATTTCTTTGTAACCTTCATCGGCATTCTGCATCTCGATTACGCGACCGGTATTGTCGGCGCGATCGGTCTGGTCATTTATGTTTTTGCCCTGCAGGAAAACCAGAAGGAATCTGTCCTTGCGGAAATGGAGGGCTATCCGACTTTTCAGGAGCGGTTTGACATTCAGAAGTCTGATATCGTGGTCGCGACGCTGATGGCGCACAAGGGCGAGCACCGCACCAAATCCACGCTCTTCACGACCGATTATTCCCTGCGCCGCATGAAGAAGCGCAAGGCGGCCGAAGAAGCGCAGCAGAAGGCGGATCAGGCGGGAGAAGAACTCGCGGAATCTCTGAAACAGCATATCGACAAGGCCAGAAGCTCTGCGCCGGAGACAAAGCAGGATGCCGCGAAATGCTATCTGACACGCATGGACACCGAGCTGCAGTGTATTGCGGCCGATCAGGACGCGAACGGTGATGAGATCCCGTTCCGTCTGCCGCTCAAGGAGGGCAGCCGCGTCTGCGTCCGTGACGGTGTGATCTGGGTGGACGGCGAACGCTATATGCCGGACGCGCTCGATGCGGCACATCATTACAAAATGCGGATTGCCGAATCGGGCTCCCGCATCCGGATCGCGATGAGCAGCATTTCCGAGGCGGAATATGACGCTTCGTATGCCGGCAGCACGGGTGAGCCGGTCATGGAGCAGCTTGAGGACACCGCCGCGGAGGCAGCGCAGCAGGCGGTTGATACGCTGCGGAAAAAAGCGGAAGAAGCGGTCAGTGCGGCCGCGGATGCCGCTGCGGAAACGGCCGCTGAAGCCCCAAAACCCGCCGAGGACGCAAAGCCCGCTGAAAAGCCTGCGCAGTCCGGCGGACAGCAGGGCGGAAAGAATAAGCGGAAAAAGCGCCGCTGAACACATGACAAGGAGACGTTTCAATGGATTCCTACATTGAGCAGCAGAACAGAAAAGAACAGGAATATGCCGCGAACCGCATGAAAAAGGCGCAGGCAGACAAGGCGGTCAGAATGTTTTTCTGGATCCAGCTGGCGGTCAGCGCGCTGATCTTCGGCACGGCGTTCTTCGCGGGTGCGCTTTCGTCGCAGCATGACACCGGCCGCGGCTGGACGATCTTCAGCAACGCAATGGGTGTCGGCTTTATTCAGATCGCGCTCGCAGTCGTCACGCTGGCGCTCGGCTTTGTCGCCGCTTCCGGCAGACGGCCGGCGCTGTATGTGCTGACGGGCGGATATCTCGCACTGTTTTTCTGGATGCTGCTCAGCCCCGGATATCCGGCGCGCTTTTTCAATCTGATCGTCGCACTGTTCGGCGTCGGACTTACCGTCTGGCTGCAGCGCGCGTTCAGCACGGATGAAGAGCTGCAAAAATGTCCCGGTTATCCGTCCTTCCAGCTGTACGCGGACCGTGCGGAATATCATCCGTCCGCCGTAGTTACCGCACGGCAGGCTTCCGATCACATGGAGTCGGTCGGCGGCACGGCGGAACCTGTTCCCGAAAAGGAGCGGGCTGTTCTGACCGCGTCCGCGGATACGGTTCTGGATACGATCCGTGAACCGGAGCGGCAGAAGCAAGCGGAAGCGCTGACGGTACCGGATGATGTTTCGCTCAGACGGTTTGCGGATGAGGAAGCGTCTGCCGGAAGGGCCGCAGAGGAGATTCCGCAGCTTTCGCCGGAGGGGATCCTGGAAGAAATGACCGCGGAGGGAAGCGGACACAGACAGTCCGGCGATCCCTCCATGCTGCCTGATCCGGAGGAGGTGCGCGCACGCCTTGCCGCGATGCGCGACAAGCGGAACGGACAGGCTTCACAGTGAGGCGGATATGAATGAAAACCTGAAAGAAAACCTGCTTCGTCTGCTGATGCTTCTGCTGTACTGGGCGCTCTGCGTTGCGGGAACGGCGGCCGGCATTCTGGTGTTCACGATCGGGAAAACCGCGACCGGTGAACACACGGGCAGCGGGTTCCTGCCGTCCGAAATCATAAAAATACAGCCCGTCTGGGCTGTGATCGGAATTCTGCTGGCATCGGCTGTCGTCACGGCTGTCTGGTTTCTGCTGATGCGGAAAAGCTTTCTGAGCCTGCGCGGACAGCACTGGGGCTGGTATGCCGCATGGATTCTGCTCTTTTTTGCCGGTGCGTTTCTGCACTTCATGGCGGAGCTGTTTGTTCTGTTATACCTTGTCGGGCTGTTCAGTACTCTGCGGCCGGAATGGACAGTAGGGCTTCTGATCGTCCCGATGTTCCTGCCGGTGCTGTATTTCGTCGGATTTCTTCTGATACGGCTGATCCGGCATCCGGCAAGGGAAGGGGATTTAAGCTGAACGGCGCGCACTGTTACGCTCCGATACTTCACGGCAGTATCATACATCATTTGATTCAGGAGGATCTGATATGAAAAAAATACTGAGCGCGGCCCTTTCGGCAGCAATGCTGCTCTCTCTGGCAGCCTGCGGCAAAAAGGACAGCACGACTGACAGTCAGACCACGGCGGCAAAGCCGGAGACAACAGCCTCCGCGGCACAGACGACAGGCAGTTCCGCGGAAACAGGCAGTACCGCCGCTTCTGCGGAAAACGGAACCGCCGCTGAAAACAAAGCAGAACCGGCCGTTCCCGGCGTGCTGTATCAGCTGAACGCGGAAGAGGGTGAGGAGCCGTTCATCAAGGGGCTTTCGCTCATCGGAAACTCTGTGGGCAGCAGTGACCCGGGCACGGGCATCAACAGTCTGCCTGTTTCCGCTGAGAACATCCGCAGCATCTTTCTGCTGAACGAATGGATCTCGTTCTATCCCGATACGGAGAAGACATCCGGTCTCTCCGTCTATGCCGTACCGCATGAGGAAAAGGCGGAAACGCTGGTCGATAGCTTTATCGCGGCGCTCTCTGAGGATGTGGTCCGCACCGAGCTCCGGAAACCGGAGGAGGACGGCAGCGAATGGGGTTCGTTCTATCTGAATCCGGACACATGGCAGCCGGGGTATTACGATCTGGTGTTCACTTCCGGTCTGAAGCCGGTCGCCAGAGTCATGGTGAAGCTGTATCCGGACGGCGGGCTAGAAGGGAAATCTGACGAAGAGCTGAAGCAGATCATGAACAGCGAGATCGCCGCGGCAAAGGCGAAATCATGATCTCACGACGCTGAGAAAGACTGCACGAAAGGAGACTTGGCCGTGTTTGCGAAGGTCAGCAGCATGGGACTGTTCGGGCTGAATGCCTTTCCCGTCGATGTGGAGATCTCGGTCAGCAAGGGACTGCCGCGGTTTGAGATCGTCGGGCTGGCGGATACCGCCGTGCAGGAGAGCCGCGAACGCATCAAGGCGGCGCTCTACGCCTGCGGCATCGTCTTTCCGACGAGCAGCTGCGTCATCAATCTGGCGCCTGCGGATACGCGCAAGAACGGCAGTATGCACGATCTGGCGATCTTCATGGCGATCCTCGCGGCACTCGGCAGAGTGACCGTTCCCGAGGATGCCGCGATCGTCGGCGAGGTCTCGCTGAACGGCGATATCCGGCGTGTCAACGGCGTGCTGCCGATGACGCTGACCGCAAAGGAGCGCGGCATCAGAACCGTCTATGTTCCGCTGGAAAACGCGCGGGAGGCGGCGGTCGTCGAGGGCATGACCGTCTACGGCGTGCCGAACACCGGCGCACTGCTCCGGCATCTGGAGGGCGATGAGCCGCTGACGCCGGTCGGCCACATCGGGCTGTCGGCGGTCGGAATGCCGCCTGTGCCGGATTTTGCCGATGTGCACGGACAGACCGCCGCGAAATACGCGTTGGAGCTTGCTGCGGCAGGCGGGCACAATGCCCTGCTGATCGGGCCGCCCGGCTCCGGAAAGAGTATGCTCGCGAAGCGGATGCCCGGTATTCTGCCGGAGC
Source organism: Oscillospiraceae bacterium (assembly GCA_018110935.1). Lineage (GTDB taxonomy): Bacteria > Bacillota > Clostridia > Oscillospirales > Ruminococcaceae > Firm-04. Next base: position 2,417 of record JAGDBX010000021.1, on the reverse strand, counting down.
TGACCTTTGCCGAATCCATTGAAACCACGAAGATCCACTCGGTCGCCGGCCTGCTGGACGCGGAGCATCCGCTGGTCACGGTGCGGCCGTTCCGCGCGCCGCATCACACGATCTCCTCCGCCGGACTGGCGGGCGGCGGCACGGTCCCGCATCCGGGCGAGATCTCGCTCGCGCACAACGGCCTGCTCTTTCTTGACGAGCTGGCGGAATTTGACCGCCGGACACTGGAGATCCTGCGGCAGCCGCTGGAAGACCGCGAGGTGACGATCTCCCGCGCCGCGGGCACTGTGCGCTATCCCTGCTCGATCATGCTGATCGCGGCGATGAACCCCTGTCCCTGCGGCTATCTCGGACATCCGACAAGGCCGTGTACCTGCGGGCAGCGCAGTGCGGCGCTCTATCTGAACCGCGTATCCGGCCCGCTGCTGGACCGCTTTGACCTGCATATCGAAGCGGCGCCGGTCAGCTTTGACGATCTGAGCGGCGGACAGCCCGAGGAACCGAGCGCGGAGATCAGAAAGCGCGTCATCGCAGCAAGAGCGATCCAGACGGAGCGCTTCAGCGGAACGAAGATCACTTGCAACGCCCGCATCACGCCGGATAAGCTCTCGGTTTTCTGCCCGATGACCGACAAGGCCAAAGCAAGGCTCAAGGCCGTCTTTGAGAAGCTTGGGCTTTCCGCCCGCGCATACGACCGTTTGCTCAAGGTCGCGCGCACGGCCGCGGACTTAAAGCACGCAGAGGTCATCACAGAGGAGCATATCGCGGAGGCGGTGCAGTACCGCACGCTCGACCGCAAATACTGGCAGGCACCCGCCGGAAAATGAACGCGGGGCGTATGAGGCGTCATTGACTGCCGCGTGATAAAAACAGATCTGCCCCTGCCCTGAAGGCGGGGGCGTTCCGTTGTCAGAACCCCCAAAATACTGACGGAAAAATTAATTCGGAAAAGCTGTAAGGTTTTGCGGACCGTTCCCGTCTATAGGGGTGAAAGGAGGTGAGCAGCGTGGACGACAAGGAGATCATCCGGATGCTCTGGCAGCGCGATGAATCCTCGCTGACCGCAGTCAGAGAGCAGTACGGCGGCTTCTGCCGTCAGATCGCGTATCAGATCCTCGGAAATGACGAAGACGCTGACGAATGTCTGAATGACACGCTGTTCAAGCTGTGGAACAGCGTCCCGCCGGCGACACCGGAGATCCTGCGGGCATATCTCGCGGCGACGGTGCGCAATCTGGCGCTGGACAGGCTGGAATCGCAGCACGCGGTCAAACGCGGCGGCAGTCAGGTTCCGCTGGTGCTGGAGGAGCTCTCTGAGGTCATTTCAGACGCGCAGGATGTTGAGGCGGAAACGGAGCTGCGGCAGCTCTGGAACGTCATCAAGTCGTTTCTGTCGTGTCATCCGGAGCGGCATCGGATCATGTTCATGCAGCGGTATTATTACATGATGCCGCTGGGTGAGATTGCTGCCGAGCACGGCGTCTCCGAGAACAGCGTGACCGTCACGCTGCACCGCCTCCGCAAAAAGCTGCAGGCTGTTTTGAGAAAGGAGCAGTATATATGAAACTGACAGAGAAAAAGCTGCTTCGTGCCCTCGGCGAGGCAGATCAGAAAACAGTCGATCAGGCTGCGCCGCGATTCACCGCCGGAGAGATCAGAGCGCTGGAATCGTTTACAGATCGGCAGAAGGCGGCACCCGTGCCGCGGAAGGACGGCATCATCCGCCGGATCACGGAGATCGGCGCGCTCTGTGCCGCTGTTGCGCTCTTTGTGCTGGCGGGGTTCGGACTGTTCAGACTGAAACGGAAGTCGAATACCGTGAAAAACGAGCCGGGTCTCAAAAACGCAGAGGCTGTTCTGGCGAAGTTTCTTGATGCGGCGAATGCAGGCGATTCGGAAACAATACTGAAGATTACCAAGATCGGCGATTATTGCAGTGATCATTACGCGATTCCGGAGGGCAATGAACTGCCGTCTTGGCTTGTCTACCCGTCCTTTTTGCCTGACGCTCCGGAAGATGAGCAGCTCCCGGAAGACTATAGACTGGATGACGAAGAATTAAAAGAAAGAAAAGAAGCAGCAAAGCAAAAAATCCTGGCTGCACTGAAATATGATTCCTGGAAGATCACGGGCAGAAGAGAATCCTCGGATGAGCTTGCGGAAAGGAAGAAACGGGTGGCTGACCGGCGCGATCTCGAGATTTTCCGTTCCCGGGAAAGCGGAGACAAAGTGCAGGAAACAATCGAAATCGCAAAAACAGAAGATGCGCTCTGGCTGCTCGGCTGGCATGAATGGGTGTATACTTTTGAGGTGACCTATCAGAAGGACGGCGAGCGGAAAACAGACTCGATCGATGTTTATTTTGATCCTGCTTTTGGGGAGTTAGATGAAACCGATGAATCAGAAAACTGGTATTT